>CAZBKO010000005.1:0-47736 GCA_964492545.1 uncultured Lachnospiraceae bacterium | reverse complement strand
CAAATTATGAATTTAGTTGATTTTACAGTTAACATACTATAGAATTAATTGTAGCACATCATCAGCATCATGGAGGACCACGTTATGGATAATAATAAGTTGAACAAGTTCGAAAAAAACCGAACCTACTACACAATCAGTGTATACGCAGTCGGCGTTATACTCATTTCTGCAATTGCCATTAAGCTAGTCTTAAATATGAGTTCTACAATATCAGTATTTGAGAAAATGCTAAATGTACTTTCACCATATATTATTGGTGTGTTTATTGCATACCTTCTCAATCCCCTAGTAAAGCGAATTGATATTTTATTATATAAGTATATTCACATTAAGAATCAAACTGTGCGAAGCGTTATTTCCATATTATTATCATACATTATTGTTTTTGGAATAATTATTGCCTGTATCATATTTATTGTTCCACAGATATACGAAAGTCTAAAAACCATTTACTATGGCACACAGACCTCATATGATAAGTTAATTGATTTCCTTAACAAAGAGAGTCAAAAGCATCCTGATTTTGATTTGTCATATGTTACTTCTCTCCTTGAGAACAACAGTGCAACAATAATTAATTTTGTTAAGGGCTCACTCGATACAATCTTGCCGTTCCTGTATAATACATCAGTTTCTGTGCTGTCATGGACCATCAATATTGCTATTGCAATAATCGTTTCTGTGTATATGCTCATTGATAGAAACAGGCTTATAACTAATTTTAGAAAGGCATTATATGCCTGTATGAAAAAGGAACGTGCATCCGGTCTGCTGTCAACACTCGCTGAATGCAACAGTATTTTTAGTAAATTCATTATTGGAAAAACCATTGATTCGACTATAATTGGTTTTATGTGTTTTGGATTCATGTCCATACTTCACTTGAAATTTGCTGTACTTATCAGCGTTATCGTTGGAATAACAAATATGATTCCATACTTTGGACCTTTTATCGGTGCCGTGCCTGGTGTAATTATATTGTTAACTGTCAACGTTAAGGCCGCAATTGTATTTACCATTCTCATATTTCTGCTTCAGCAGTTTGATGGTCTTTACCTTGGACCAAAGATTCTAGGCGGAAGCACAGGACTACGACCACTGTGGATAATATTTGCAATCACCATCGGTGGATGGGTTGCCGGACCTATTGGAATGTTCCTCGGTGTTCCATGTGTAGCAGTTATCGCTTTTCTCGTTGACCGTTTTCTTAACAAACGTCTTGAAAGAAAAGCAATTTCAGCTGATGAATATACGCTCAATGACGGATACTATCTTCCCGAATTGAAAAAGCCATCCAAGGATGACAAGGAGAAATAAGCTTGTATATAGAAAATGAGCCCTGTTGGAAATTCACATTCCATCAGGGCTCATTTTCTATACATCTTATAAGGCTCTATCTATCTTCTGTTTTACCATTGCCTGAGGAACTGCTCCCTCAATTCTGTCAATAGCCTTTCCATCCTTAAACAATACTAATGTCGGAATAGACATTACTCTGTAATTCATTGCAGTTTCGCCATTCTGGTCAACATCTATTTTACCAACCTTGACTTTTCCCGCATATTCACTTGCAAGTGCTGCAACAACAGGCGCCATCATCTTACATGGCCCGCACCAGTCCGCATAGAAATCAACCAGTACAAGAGTTTCACTCTTAAGTACCTCCTGCTCAAAATTCTCATCTGTAAATACTGTCATACAACCATCCTCTCTTTTTACTTATTTATTTTTTGAATTAAGTATCTTCGTCACCTCATCAAGTGACTTCTTCATGTTGCTTATTGTCCTATTTACTCCACGTCTGTCATACATCATCTGCTTAATCTTGACTTTCATGGACTTCGCCATAATCTCACCCGGCTTATCTCTTTGCTATTAGTTTATGAATAGGATTTCCCATTGATGAAAATTTCTCTTCATACTCTGTCATAACATTTCCTTCTGCCATATCACTATTATGAAGATCATAAGACGATTCTGTTATGGTCCATCCGGCCTCCGGGATTTCTTCCATAGAAAAATCAAAGAGCAGTCTATTATCTGTTTTGAACTCAACCTGACCATCAGCTGCAAGCACATTATTATATCGTGCAAAGAACTGTCTGGAGGTAAGTCTTCTTTTGGCATGTCTATCCTTTGGCCATGGATCTGAGAAGTTCAAATATATTCTATCCACTTCTCCCGGTGCAAATACATCCTGAATATTCTCTGCATCCATTCTTATGTAGAAAAGATTCGATAACTCAACTTCCTCTCTCTTTTCAAGGGCACGAATGAGGACGCTTGAAAATTTTTCAATTCCTATATAATTGATATCCGGATTGTTTTGTGCCAATGTAGTTATAAACTTACCCTTGCCCATTCCAATCTCTATAAAAATAGGATTATTGTTGCCAAATACTTCGTTCCATTTTCCCTTATGCTCCTCTGGAATATTGATTGCAAACTCATTTGCTTCTATGGCTTCCTTCGAGCCTCTTACGTTTCTTAATCTCATTTTCTTACATAATCCTCACTTTTTTTAGTTAATACCTATATAATATACAATAAAATCGCTTAAAAAAAAAGTTTATACTAATTTTTTTTAGTTAAAATTTTGCTAGATTTTTTTAAAAAAAGTAGTATGATATTAAATGAGTATGTGTTACCCTGTAGTAACGCTACAAGATTATAGTTAAGGAGGCTTCATATGGACAATCAAATTGATCAGGTTATTGCCGAGCTATCTAAGATAGACGACGCAGCAGCCAGAGTCTTATCCAACTCCGAGGCAGACAAAGAAGCATATGCCACTGAGATTAAGCAGAAAATCAAAGATTTTGATGAAAAGCTTGATGAGACAACGAAAAAAGAACTTGCAGAATTCGAAGCCAAGTTGCAGGCCGATAAAGATGCCGAACTTGCCAGATCGCGTGTGGAGACTATGCAGACCTTATCCAAGATGGATGAATGGTTTGAGAACAATCACACAGCACTGGCCAACCAGATAGTAAATGACCTTACAAAGGAGTGATTTAATTGAGCAGTCTCTTAGCCTACAGTGGTCTTGCCACAAAGGTACGTGCAATGGAAAGCAATCTGCTTACCACTGACGAATTTGAAGAAATCGCCAATTTACATTCTGTTTCAGAGGTTGTTTCATTTCTGTCACATCATCCTGGTTACTCTGATTTATTTACGTCAGTCGACACCACCATGATACACCGTGGAAACCTGGAGAAAATATTAACCCTGTCACGTTACAAGGATTTTTCCAAGCTGTACAATTTTGCAAGCATTAAGCAGCGCAAATATTTACAGTTATTTTTTATGAAATACGAAGTTCAATTACTAAAGTCCGTTTTCAGACAGATTTTTGAAAAGAAACCTGTTCTTATTGATTCTTCAATACTCGGACCATATTTCATTAAATTCTCTTCGATTCCAATACAGGAATTATCAGATATTGCTACTATTGAACAGTGTTTGGAAGCTTTAAAGAACACAAAATTCTACGCTCCATTAAGGAGAGTATACGAGCTTGGCAATTCGACATTATTCGACTATGAATTATGTCTTGATGTTCTCCAGTTCACATCAGTGTGGAGAAATAAGAGCAAGTATTTAAGTGGAACAGACCTTAAGGTAGTAACAGAAGATTATGGATACAGAATAGATATTCTGAATATACAATGGATTTACAGAGTTAAGTCATACTACAAATCCAGCAATGCAGATTTATATTCTTTCCTTATCCCTATTAATTTCCGCCTCAAGAAGACACAGGTAAAAGCCTTAGTCGAATCGGAAAATATGCAGGACTTTTCTTCTATATTAAATGAAACATATTATGGTAAGATGCTAAATGGCGTCTCTGACACCGAGCACCTTACGCTGGAACAGATGTATAGGCAGTTAATGAATAAGTTTCATAACAGAACCGCTCGTAACAATCCATATTCGCTTGCGTGTGTGGACAGCTTCTTCTATATGAAGCAGCGAGAGATTTCGAAACTTATTACCGCAACGGAATGTATAAGATATTCTTATCCTACCGATGAAATACTTAAAATTATAAGATAACGGAGGTGAATAGTCAGTGATTGTAAAAATGAAATTTGTTAGTATTACAGGACCTACCGATGATATCGACCGAGTTATTAATCAGTATTTATCTAAATACGAAATTCATTTAGAGAATGCGATGCTCGAACATGGTGCTGTTAAGGACTTAAGACCTTACGTTGAAACCAATCCTTACAAGGAAATGTTCAGTAAAGCTTCTGAACTGGTGAATCATATAACTTACGAACCTGTAACTAATATAGAACTTCTAAATGTTGATGCTTCCAATCGTCTTGTCAGCAAAATCACAAGTCAGATCGCAAAGCTTAACAGTCAGATAGACGGACTCACAGAAAAGAAAAAGAAATACCAGGATGCTTTTGATAAAATACGTCCTTTCAAGGATTTGAAATACGATATATCAAGTATTCTTCATTTTGAACACATTAAGTTCCGTTTTGGACGAATTCCTAAGGAATACTGGTCTAAGATGGAAGACTACGGTATCAATGATATGGCTACCGTATTTGCAAAATGTACAACAGACAACGAATATGTCTGGGGTGTATATTTCGTACCTGAAGCTGAAAGCGATAAGGTAGACGCTATCTATACATCATTACATTTTGAAAGAACATTTGTCCCTGACGAATCAAAGGGTACTCCTGAGGAGGCCTGCAAGTATTTGACAGAGCAGATAAGCAAAGTTGATGAGAAAATTGCACTTCTCAATGAGAAGATTGCCGAGATTCTTGCATCGGACAAAGAAAACATACTCGCAGCTTACGAGAGAATTAAAGGAGCCTATGAGAACTTTGACGTTCGAAAGGTTGCCGCAAGAACTACAAACGAAGGTAATGTATTCTACATTGTCTGTGGATGGATGTCAGAAAACGATGCCGATTCTTTCTCTAAGGAATTGGAAAATGATACTAATGTTGTCTGTATCGTTGAGGATGCTCCTAAGAACAGCAAGAAGATGCCACCTACAAAGCTTAAGAATCCTAAAATTATTAAGCCATTTGAGATGTTCATTAGAATGTATGGACTTCCAGCTTATAACGAAATTGATCCAACCTTAATCGTAGCACTGACATATGCATTTATATTTGGTGCCATGTTTGGTGATGCCGGACAGGGAGCATTGCTTCTTGTAGGTGGATTACTGCTTTACAAGTTTAAGAAGATAAATCTTGCAGCTATTATCGCATGCGCAGGCTTCTTCTCAACTATATTTGGTTTCATGTTCGGAAGTGTTTTCGGATTTGAGGATATAATCGAGCCGCTTTGGCTTAGACCTGTATCACACATGACAACCATTCCTTTCGTAGGAAAACTTAACACAGTGTTTATAGTTGCAATAGCATTTGGTATGGCACTCATTATTTTCTCAATGGTCCTTCATATAATCAATGGACTTAGAGCAAATGATGTTGAAAATACCTTCTTCGACACCAACGGACTTGCAGGACTTGTCTTCTACGGTGCAGTTGTTGCTGTAATAGTATTATTTATGACAGGTAATACACTTCCTGCCGGAATCGTACTTGCAATTATGTTCATACTTCCACTTCTTGTTATTGCGCTCAAAGAGCCACTTACAAATCTTGTGGAGAAAAAGTCAAAGCTTTTACCAGACAGTGTTGGAATGTTCATAACACAGACATTCTTCGAAATGTTTGAAGTATTACTTAGTTACTTCTCTAACACATTGTCATTTGTCCGTATCGGTGCATTTGCAGTCAGCCATGCCGCTATCATGGAGGTTGTTCTTATGTTAGCAGGTGCTGAAAAGGGTTCACCTAACATTAGCGTTATCATTATTGGTAACCTGTTCGTTATGGGCTTAGAAGGACTTATCGTTGGTATTCAGGTACTTCGTCTTGAATATTACGAATTATTCAGCCGTTTCTACAAAGGAAATGGTCGTGAATTCAAACCATTTAAACGTAAATAATATTTTAAAATACAAGGAGGCAATTAAATTATGACAGTTCAAATAACATTAACAATCGCACTTTTACTTAGTATAGTAATTCCATTTGGAGCATTCTATTTTGGAGAAAGAAGCAGAGGAAAATACAAAAAATCCCTCGCATTTAACGTAGTAACATTTTTCAGTATCTTAATCATCGGTCAGGTAGTTTTATTCACAGGAAACGCTCAGGCTGCTGAAGTAGCAACTAACGGTGGTCTTGCTACAGGTCTTGGTTATCTGGCTGCTGCTTTATCAACTGGTTTATCATGTGTTGGTGGTGGTATTGCGGTTGCAAGTGCTGCAAGTGCTGCTCTTGGTGCTATCAGCGAAGATGGAAGTATTCTTGGTAAATCTCTTATCTTCGTAGGTCTTGCAGAAGGTGTTTGTCTTTACGGATTAATCATCTCTTTCATGATCTTAGGTCAGTTATAATATGCAGCTGTATCTTATAAGTGATAACGTGGACACCTGCACCGGCATGAGGCTTGCTGGTGTGAACGGTGTGGTTGTTCACGAAAAGAACGAATTAAAGGACGCACTGGAAAATGTTCTTGCTAACAAAGAGATTGGTATTCTTCTCATCACTGAGAAGTTAAGCGGAGAATTTCCTGATATCATCAATGATGTTAAGCTTAACAGACGTCTTCCTTTAATAGTTGAAGTTCCTGACCGTCATGGTACAGGAAGAAGACCTGACTTCATCACTGCTTATGTAAATGAAGCCATCGGATTGAAACTTTAGACTGATTTTTATAGAAAGGTGTTGCTATTATGACAACGGAAGAAAAATTACAGCATTTTATGGAAGTATCCATAAACACTGCTGCTATTAAAAGTCAGAGCATGGTAGACGAATACAAAGCCGGAATGGACAAAATTTATGAGGACCATAAGGCTGATGCGATCAGAAATGCAGACACTCTCAAAAAGACTGAGCAGGATGGATTGAATCGTAATACCAGTAAAGACTTTGCAAAACAACAGCAGCATATCAAAAGAAAATTAACACATAAGCAGGACGAACTTAAAGAAAAGTTATTTAAGGAAGTACTTACTGTACTTGAAAACTACAAAAAAACTCCTGCTTACGATACATTACTTGTTAAACAGATTAAGGATGCCCTCGCAGTTGCTAAAGCAGAATTAATAAACATTTATATTGATCCTGAAGACAGTGATAAGCTTGATGCTTTGAAAGCTGCCACAGGCGCAGAACTCAAGGTCAGCGAGTACTCTTTTATGGGTGGTATGCGTGCAGCTATCCCATCTAAGAATATATTGATTGACAATTCTTTTGAATCTAAATATAGAGAAGCAAAAGAAGACTTTATCATTAACTTATAGGAGGAATTCCAATGAATAAGGAATACACAGGTAAGATATTTGGTATCAACGGACCTGTCATCTATATTAAAGGTAAAACCTCCTTTAAAATGGGTGAAATGGTATTTGTTGGTGAACAAAAGCTTGTTGGTGAAGTTATTTCCCTGACAGCTGAACAGACAACAATTCAGGTATATGAAGAGACTTCCGGCCTTAAGCCGGAAGCACTGGTATACTCTACAGGAAGTGCTATTTTCGTAACATTAGCCCCTGGTATATTAAACAATATTTTTGATGGTATAGAGCGTCCACTTGCTTCAATCGCCGAATCATCAGGCATTTACATCAACCGTGGTGTAACTGTTGATGCACTCGATATTGAAAAAAAATGGGATGTTCATATGACTCTCGAGGTTGGTCAGACAGTATTTGGCGGCACAATTATTGCAGAGGTTCCTGAAACTTCAGCTATTGTACACAAATCAATGATTCCACCATACATCGAGGGAACAGTTAAATCCGTTGTTCCTGACGGACAGTACACAATTAATGACACAGTAGCTGTTTTGACACTTGATAACGGCTCTGAATACAACGTTACGCTTACACAAAAATGGCCAATTCGTGTGCCTAGACCAATTGCTAAACGTTTCCCAGCTAACAGACCTCTTGTAACAGGACAGCGTATCCTTGATACACTTTTCCCAATTGCCAAGGGCGGTACAGCTGCAATTCCCGGTGGTTTCGGAACTGGTAAGACAATGACTCAGCATCAGATAGCTAAATGGTCAGATGCCGATATAATTATTTACATTGGTTGTGGCGAGCGTGGTAATGAGATGACTCAGGTTCTTGAAGATTTCTCTAAGTTAGTCGATCCAAAATCAGGTAATCCTCTTATGGATAGAACTACCCTTATTGCAAATACTTCTAACATGCCTGTTGCTGCCCGTGAAGCTAGTATTTACACAGGTATTACACTTGCTGAATACTACAGAGACATGGGCTATCATGTAGCTATCATGGCTGACTCTACATCAAGATGGGCTGAGGCTCTCCGTGAATTATCCGGACGTCTTGAAGAAATGCCTGCTGAGGAAGGTTTCCCTGCATACCTTGCAAGTAAGCTTTCAGCTTTCTATGAAAGAGCAGGATATATACAGACATTAAATGGTTCAGAGGGTTCCGTTTCAATTATCGGTGCCGTTTCTCCACAGGGTGGTGACTTCTCAGAGCCTGTTACTCAGAACACAAAACGTTTCGTAAGATGTTTCTGGGGACTTGATAAATCCCTGGCATATGCAAGACATTTCCCAGCAATCCACTGGCTTACAAGCTACAGCGAGTACTTAAATGACCTTGCTCCATGGTATACAGAAAATGTTGGAAAAGACTTTGTAGCATGCAGAAATCAGATTCTTGCAATCCTCAATCAGGAAAGCAGTTTGATTGAAATCGTTAAGTTAATTGGTAGTGATGTTCTTCCAGATGATCAGAAGCTCACACTTGAAATCGCCAGAGTTATTAGACTTGGCTTCCTACAGCAGAATGCGTTTCATAAGGATGATACATGTGTATCTCTTGAAAAACAGCTCAAAATGATGGAGACAATTCTCTATTTACACAAGCGTGCCAAGGCACTGGTTGCACTTAATATGCCAATGTCAATTCTTAAAGAAAATGATATTTTTGAAAAGGTCATTGCAATAAAGTATGATGTACCAAATGACCACTTAGAATTATTTGATGACTATAAAAAAGCAATTGATGATTTCTATGATGAAGTCATGAAGAAAAACGCATAGGAGGTGGAATAGCATGTCAATAGAATATTTAGGTCTTAGTTCCATAAATGGTCCTCTTATCGCTCTTGAAGGTGTACAGGATGCAGCATTCGACGAAATCGTTGAACTTTCTGTAGACAATGGCAAGGAAAAAAAGCTCGGAAGAATCATTGAAATATATGAAGACAAAGCAGTTATTCAGGTATTTGAAGGCTCAGAAAATATGTCCCTTGTGAATACTCATACAAAGCTTACAGGACATCCACTTGAGATGACATTATCTCTCGACCTTTTGGGTCGTACATTTAATGGTATCGGACGTCCAACAGATGGCATGGGTCCCATCGTCTCTGATATCAAGAGAGATGTAAATGGTATGCCTCTTAACCCTGTTACACGTGAATATCCTCGAAACTACATCAGAACAGGTATTTCTGCTATTGATGGACTTACAACTTTGATTCGTGGTCAGAAGCTTCCTATTTTCTCTGGAAATGGTCTTCCACACGACAGACTTGCTGCTCAGATCGTTAAGCAGGCATCACTTGGAGATGATTCAGACGAAGAACTTGTAGTAGTATTTGGTGCTATGGGTGTTAAATACGACGTAGCCGAATTCTTTAAAAGAACATTTGATGAGAGCGGTGTTTCAGATCACGTTGTTATGTTCCTCAACCTTGCTAATGACCCTGTTGTTGAGAGACTTATCACACCAAAGGTTGCACTTACAGCTGCTGAATATCTTGCATTTGAAGAAAACAAGCATGTTCTTGTTATCCTCACAGATATGACATCATATGCCGAAGCAATGCGTGAGGTTTCCTCTTCAAAGGGTGAGATTCCTTCAAGAAAAGGTTACCCTGGTTACTTATACAGTGAACTTGCTACAATATACGAACGTGCAGGTATCGTTCATGGCTCAACAGGTTCTGTTACACAGATTCCTATTCTTACAATGCCAAATGATGATATTACACATCCAATTCCTGACTTAACAGGATACATTACAGAAGGCCAGATAGTTCTTGACCGTACACTTCATGGTCAGTCTATATACCCACCAATTAACGTACTTCCTTCTCTTTCACGTCTTATGAAGGATGGTATCGGTGAAGGCTACACAAGAGATGACCACCAGGATATAGCTAACCAGCTGTTTTCATCATACGCTAAGGTTGGTGAGGCAAGAGCACTTGCTTCCGTTATCGGTGAAGATGAATTATCACCTACTGATAAGAAATATCTTGCATTTGGTCAGGCATTTGAAACACAATTTGTTGGCCAGGCAGAATTTGAAAACAGAGATATCATAACAACTCTTAATCTTGGATGGAAATTACTTCATATGCTTCCTAAGGAAGAGCTTGATCGTATTGATACTAAGATTGTTGATAAATATTATGATGCAACAGCTGATGAGGAAACTACAACAACTGATTCAGACAACGCATAAGGAGGCAGCTTATGAATCCAAATGCATTTCCTACCAAAGGTAATTTAATGCTTGCCAAGAATTCTCTTGCTCTTGCCAAACAGGGCTATGAGCTTATGGATAAGAAGCGTAACATCCTTATTCGTGAGCTTATGGAGCTGATTGAACAGGCTAAGGAGATTCAGACCTGCATCGACAGTTATTTTACCGACGCATATATTGCTTTGCAGCGTGCAAATATTGAAATGGGTATCGACGTTGTTGATTCATTTGCCCATGCTATACCAATTGAAAACACTGTATCTATCAAAGCCCGCAGTATTATGGGAACTGAGATTCCACTTGTGGAATATGACAAGGCGGCTACAGACCAGCCTGCTTACGCATTCTACGCAACTAAGGAATCTCTTGATATGGCACGTTCTAACTTTCTAAAGGTTAAAGAGCTTACCATTCGCCTCTCAATGATTGAGAACTCAGCTTACAGACTGGCTTACAATATTAAGAAAACTCAGAAGAGAGCAAATGCTCTTCAGAATATTACAATTCCTATGTACTCTGAGCTTGTTACTTCAATTACCAATGCCCTCGAGGAAAAGGAAAGAGAAGAATTTACAAGACTTAAGGTTATTAAGAGAACTCAGGAAAAAAAGAGAGCAAGAGCCGCACAGGCAAATGCTTAAAATAAATAGAACCGTATATGACTTGATTTTCGTCATATACGGTTCTATTTTTAAATGAAATTATTAATATCGTTTATTTCTATGTCTGTGATGGATATTAGTTACGTTGCTTCTTCTATCCATTCCTCTTCTGCTTCTTCTCTTATAGCCTCTTCGTCCGTATCTTTCCTTCCTTATACGTCGTCTGCTGCTTCCCTTTCCTCTAAGGAATCTCATATACTTCCATATAAACACCAGAACAACTGCCCCTATAATAACTGCAAATATTATTCTCAAATCTATTCTCAGCCATTTTGTAGCTGTTGATTCCTCTTTCTCATCATCAGTCTTGGATGGTCCAAAGACAAATGCATTGTCCGTAGTCTGCTCAGTGACATCGAGAGTTGTTGTTCCCACCAGCTGTTTGCCATAATAATACTTGATTGTGGCTATGGAATCACTGCCTTTATTCGCCTCCGCATCAAAGGATATCTCGGATTTTAATTTTGAAAATTCAACTCCATTTGGCATTACTACATAGCCGTTTGGATTGACCTCAAGTAACGCTGAGTTCTCTGAAAAAATAGAGCCAATGGAACCGAAGAAATCATCATTTGCAAGAGAGAACTTTGTCTCATTATCAGCAATATTCACACAGGAATAATTGTTAAAACCATAGTCTAAAAGAGCCTTTGTATCACTATATACATTGTAGGTATTGGACTTCATTACAACTGAGATAAGAGTCATATCATTTCGTCTTACAACAGTAACCAATGTATTTCCAGACTGGTCTACGTAGCCTGTCTTACCTGCGATAATTCCCTCATAGTACACTGATTCGGCAGGAACCATCATATCATGCCTGTTGAGAAGATATCTCTCCTCATTAGTGACATTGGTAGTGCCTATTGTGTATGTAACATCAGATTCTATCTTAAGAAAATTCTCGTTCTTAATTGCCTCTCTTGTAATCATCGCCATGTCATAGCATGTAGTATAATGATCCTCATCAAATAATCCATGGGGGTTGACAAAATGTGAGTTAATGGCGCCGGCCTCTTTCGCTCTGGCATTCATCATATCCGCAAACACAGATATTGCAACCTCTGATTCACTGTATTCTTTTCCATTTTTCTTGAGCTCTGCAATCTTCTTAGCATATGCATCTGTCTTCTTTCCAACAAATTCTGCTGCCGCATTTGCACAATCATTTGCCGAATTGAGCATAACACCATGTAGATTATCCTTCATGGATATCTTCTCATTTTCCTGCATTGCCAAGTGAGCTGCGCCTGCCTCCAGAGAAAATACGTCATAATGTGAAAATGTAACTATATCACTAAGAGACGAATTCTCCAGTGCCAGCAAAGTAGTGAGAATCTTGGTAATACTGGCAGGATACATCTTTTCGTTCATTTTCTTATTATATAGAACCGTTCCCGATGAAGCTTCAATTAAAATGCCTGCATCAGCAAATATCTCAGGCGGTGTGTCCTTGGAATTAAGGGTCTTGACAGCTGCGAATGTCTGCGTACTGTTTCCTGCAATACATCCGGCAAATATAATAAAGGATAAAATATATCCAGCAAATCTCTTCATTTAATTACTCTCCAATCTCTACTCAAATGTAAAATAATTATACACTTAACATATTCTTTCTGCAAGTTGATTCACAACCTCTCCTGCGATATAATATATTATATCGCGCACATTGCGCATATCACTTCAATAATTGAAGCTTAAGGAGGATTTATGAAAATAACAAAATTACTTACACTCACATGCACACTTGCATTATGCACATTTGCATTATGTTCCTGTGGCTCAGGCAAGGATGATTCATCAGACACTACCACTGCCACCACCGCTCAGACAACAACAGCAGAGTCAACTACTCAGCCTGAAACAACCACCGAAGAAACAACTACTCCGGCAGAGACTACAACAGAGGAAACCACTACTGCCAAATCTGATGGTACACTAACTGCCGAGGATATCTCTGCACTTGCCCTTGATTACTATGAAGCCAAAACAGGCTATCGTCCTGCATATGCAGAAGCCTCTATTGAGGGCACAACTGCAACCATACAGCTCTATGATCTGATTGTTGATGATGAGGCTGACGGTCTTGCCCACACATCCACATCTGACTGGTACACAATAGACACCGCCACACTCAAAGGCACTAACACTCTCGGCGAGGCAGTTGATTTGAATGAGGCCGCTAAAAACTAACAGTCTTTTATTGTAAATCTGTACGTTGTGATGTGATGATATGTATCTCCCACACGCAATATAGGCTGAACAAAGTTATCATGAGCCATGGCATTTGGATAATACTGAGTCTCCAGACAGAAGCCATCATGTTTGTGCATCTGTCTGCCATGCTTCCCAACAGGAGCATCATCCAGAGAATTGCCCGTATAATACTGAACTCCGGGCATGGTAGATTCCACTTCCATGGCTATCTTTGTTTCATCTGAATACGCATATGCCACCTTCTTAGGAACATCGCTTCCATCGTATCCATTTATGGCATAATTGGTGTCATATCCACCGCACCACTTAATCTGACTATAATCACTATCAAGATTTCTACTTATTTTTCCAATTTGTCTTAAATCCATATCAGTACCCTCTACAGGTAAAATGTTTCCATTTGGAAATGCATATTTATCCGCCTCAGTAAAATAATCAGAAAATAGCTGAATATTTTGGTCGAATGTAGTGCCTGAATCACATCCGTTTAGATTAAAATATGAGTGATTTGTAAGGTTACATAATGTATCTTTGTCTGTTGTACATACATATTCAAGCTTGAGTGTATCTCCATTTTCAACGGTGTATCTAAGAGATACTGACAGATTTCCAGGATAATTTTCCTCGCCGTCAACACTTAAATATGTGCATTCTATTCCATTTTCAAGTGGGCTGCACTGAAAAAACTGCCTGCTAAATCCCTTTCGTCCACCATGTATGTTATGTGGTCCAAAATTTCTGGTAAGCTTATATTTCCTGCCATCAATTTTAAACTTTGCATGCTCAATTCTGTTACAGGTTCTGCCAATTACAGAACCGACACACTGGTACTGCCTCTCATATCCACTCACATTATCAAAGCCAAGTACAACATCCACCATATTTCCTCTATAGTCTGGAACCATCACCGACACCAGGCTTGCGCCATAATCAGTGACACTTATCTTCATTCCTGACTTGTCTGTATATGTATATAAATGTGCTTCTATTCCTTCTCTAGTCTTACCAAATTCTGCTATATCCACTGCTGCTAATCCTCCATTGCACTTAATATATCCTGTAAATATTCTTTATAACGATTTCTGATGCCATCCGGTCCTGCAATACTTATGCAGTCTCCCACGGAAGTTATCCATCCAAAGAACTGCTTGCTGACGGTTACCTCCACAACAATCGTAAAAAATTCATCATCAACCGGCACAATCATAATGTCCTTGCCAAATCGATCCAAAACTATTCCAACTGCATTGTTCCTGCACTTTAGACGCACATGGGCATCATCACCGCCAAACATTCCAAAGGTCTTGCACGCATACTTTCCTAAATCTATATTTCTGCTGCTGTCAGAAATGCATCTGGCTTCATCTGTGCACTTAACATCAACCATCTTATCTACTCTATAATGCTTGATTATGTCACTATCATTATCATAGCAGATCATATAATAATTCTCATCATCCCAACACAACGCAATTGGATTAATAATATAAATGCTGCCATTTTTTCTGAACTGCATTTCCTTCTTGAGATTCCACTCAAAATACTTAAATGATATTTTTTTATTCTGCAAAATTGCCTCATGTATGTTGTCTACATTGTAATATATCTTTTCATTTATAGCCTTTATTCTGTTGCTGACAACTACCTGTCTCTGAAGCTGTACTGCATCATTATGGTTTGTCAGCTTCTCCAGCTTCTTAATTAATTCACGCGATTTCTTCTCTGTTATGAATTTCGCTGACATGACAGCATCCACCAAAAGCTTCAGCTCCGGAAGTTCAAAATCTCTGCTGGCCAAATAATAGCCCGATGGTCTTTCCTTTCGGTAAAGAATGTCCATTCCCCACAGCTTCAGCACCTCCATATCATCATATATGCTCTTGCGCTCCGCTGAAATTCCGTATGATGACAGGTATGTAATTATATCCGAGGTCGATGCCGGATGCTCCTCATCAGTTCTCTCCAGCAGCAGCTGCATGATATACAATATTTTTATCTTCTGATTAGACGATTTTGGCATATTTTTTCCTTTCAAACTCAATACAAAGTGGCATTTTTCTTACGAATTTGTGCACATCCCACGGAGCATTTTTAATTGATAGGACGTAGTTAGTCTATCAATTAAAAAAGACTACGATACCTATATTTTAATACAAAACATAGGTAAATCATAGTCCTTTTTTATCTCATATTTTTACTTAAATGCTTGCGAAAATGCTTCCTGTGCACCTTCTGTGTCTTTTGCAATTACAAATGCCACAATATTTCTATAGGATGTGATTAGTGCTGAATCAATTTTTGCAACCTCTTCAGGAGCATATGTGTTAAATGTTGTCTTTCTGCTTTCTTTTCTCTTTTCAAGAGAAGCTCTCATTTCGTCCACATCTGCTGAGCTGTTTAATCTTATAACAAATATTTCATCGGCCGTACTGTTTACTGCATAGGATATTCCATATTCTTCTATTTTATCGTAGTCAAAATCGCACAGATACTCGAACCACTTTTTATCATCCTTATCGCCGGTATACAGTGATTCTCCGTCCGGAAAATCCTTTGAGCCATCCTCCATTGCTGTAATCAGCTTTTTCAAGTCAACATCGGCTTTTGCACCATCTTTTTTGGTATCTGTTTTCTTACTGCAGGCTGCCAGTGCGGCCACGCATATGCAACACAATAAACATACAATTAACGCTTTCTTTTTCATATATTTTATTCCATTCCTTCTGTGTAGCTCTCGCCAAATAGCTGTGTGATAAGCTGATTGAGTTCTTCATTGTCGGTTGCCGGTACATCCCCTGCACCAGCATCTGTTTTAGTAAATACAAGGCCAAAAATAATATCTCCATTTGCTGCTGATGCTGATGAAATCTCTGAATAAACTGTTCCGCTATTTGATGAAATTCTATCACTTATCGTAGTCATTACATCGCTGACTTCCTGAACCTTGTCTGTTGACAGCTGTCCGAAGTTAATATATATCTCATTTTTCTTCTTGTCGATTGTATTCTTAATCAGCTTCGGAACCTTCATAAGGTCATTCTCTGAAACTGCGTTCTGTACTGCATAATTATATTCTGTTGAATTTGCCAAAGGCAGGCCATCTGCGTAGAAATCATGCGTGTTAGCAAACACGTCTTTTGTTACATTGAAATTCAAATGCTTTGCTCCTGTGCTATCGGCATCGAAGGTCACATCAACATAGTACCATTGATCCTTTTCCAGCTCCACCAAATCCCATGAATGTGAAAGATCTTTATCATGTACAACCATGCAGTCCATTCCAAGCATATTCATAAGTAATTTGAATGTTGTTGCGTATCCAACGCATACGGCGTTTTTGTACTTAAGGACTCCATATGGTTTGTATACAAATTCTGTCGAACCCGGAATTGCTGCCAGTGACGAATCATCAAACTTGATATTTTCTGCCATCCAATCATGTATGGCTAATTCCTTTTCATAATTGCTCTTCTTTCCCTTTGTTATTTTGGCTAAAAGGTCCGATGCAATCTTTAAAGTTTCCTTGTCCTTGTCATCTGTTAGCTTTGAGTCATCGCCACTTATGTATGCATCTGATATTGCCGATGTATCAATAATTTCATACTGACTTCCAATTACCACATACTGACTTCCCTGTGTTTCCTTGCTTTTTTCTTCCTCTTCCATTGCAGTGAATTTGTCCTGAAGCTCATCGATTTTCTTCAATGACTTATATCCAATTACTGAACTAAATCCAACTCCTGCAATTAATGCTGCACTAAGTACAACACCTACAACTGATAATAATAACCTTTTCATAAACATCCTCCGTTCTTGACATTTAGGCTCTTCCTAATGTCTGCACATATGCTATCACAATTATCCATAATATGCCATTACTTATGTTTAAAGATTATATTTCAATTGTTTTACAAAAGTCGTACTATTTTATATAGCTATTTTATTACAACCTTTTTATTTCCCCCTGTTGTAGTAGCAACACACGAACCTGTTTTTCTATAAGAATCCACTCTGAAATAATATGTTCCTGCTTTGAGTCCTGACTTAGTGTATCCTGCCGATGCAGTTGTTCTAAGCAAAGTCCATTTACTTGAATTAGACTTCTTATAATACACCTTGTAACCGGTTGCACCCGATGTCTTCTTCCATGAAAGCTTTACACTTTTCTTCTTAACACTTGTGGAAGGCTTTATGGCATTTGGTGCCGTACAAGCTCTTAACAGAGTAGAATGTTTTCCTTCAATCTTCTTATTGTTAACCATTTTATATGCTGAAACCTTATAAGAATAATTTTTTCCTGACTTCAGCTTAGTGTCAGTGAAGGTATGTGTCATAGGATTGTTAATTACTTTTATCTTATCATACTTTCTTGTCTTGGTATTGTATCTGTATACAATGTATCCGGTTATATCTCCAAATGTTATTTTCCAATCCAGTGTAACTGTTGTTCTTGACGCCCTTAAAATTATAGCCCTAATAGTACGTGGAATAATAGTAAATGTTGTCTTTGCCGTACCTGTGTAATTGCCTATGGCAGTTACTGTTAATGTTGCTGTTCCAATATTTTCGTTATTGGAAAACTTAACCTTATAATCTCTGCCGTTTACTAGCTTTTTACCTGATAATGTAACAGTTGCAGCAGGATTGATATTGCTTCCTGTGTAAGCATATGTGCTGGAAGATATTGAAACCTTTGCTCCCGAAATACTCCTCTTTGAAACATTTATAGTAATCTTTAATGATGCAGCTGTATATATCTCTGTCTCTGGTGCAGATACTGTTATTACAGCCTTTCCTGCCTTTTTAATTGTAACCTTTCCCTTTGTGTCAACTGACGCAACCGAAGAATCTGACGATACATATGTTAACATTCCATCGCCATTGGTTTTTGCATTTAATGTAAACTGACCATTTCCATAGATTTTATTATATGTGGTCGTTCCTGTAATTGTTTGTACTTTTTTCGCAACTTCATTACCAAATATTGGATATACAGAACCAGCTGTTAGCTTATATTTGCATAGCATCTCTGTTGTAATCTTTGGCATATCATCATAAAACGTAATCATACTAAAATCGTTTAATGCACTACACAATGTACTTCCCAGTGGAGTCTTAAGATTCGACATTGCAACTGGTGCTGCTTGTAATGAATAGTATGCCCCCACACCATAGCTGCCTTCAACCTCTGTGTTATTTATATCATCATAATAGCAGTTAAGGGATCCTGAATTACTTAATTCTCCTACAAATAATCCTCTTCTCTCATATATTTCCATTTCACCGGCATAATATGAATTTTGGATGTTAGTCATATACAGATATCCTACTAATCCACCTACATAATCATATGAATCTAAAACGGTTGCCAGTGAATAACAGTTACGCACATCTGAACTTAATACTTCTCCTATTAAACCACCAATCTTTACACCATTTTCAATTTTTCCGGTAGTATAACAGTTTAATATCTGAACTCCTTCCGCTTCTCCCACAAGAATTCCACTGGCTTTTTTTCCATATACGTCAGCATTTACTATACCAATGTTCGAAATACGTGATGCAGGCATATACTCGTCATCGCTGGAATAAACTGCACCGAATAACCCGGTTTCTGAATAACTATAATAATGGCCATCAATCTTCAAATTCTTAATCACATGATTCTGTCCATCAAAATTTCCACAGTAATTTGAAATTGGTTTCCAGTCTTTTCCTTCAAGGTCAATGTCACTATCAAGATAAATGGTACATCCCTCAAATGTTTCATCCGTAGCATTGCTTAAATATGCGACTCCTGCAAGCTCAGCTGCATTTGAAATATAGTAAACCTTATTCGTATTTGAATACCATGAAGTATCATAATTTCCTTCATCTGTCCAGCTCTCAGGATAATAAAGCTGCTTTGTTGTAAATTTAGGAGTTGTTGTACCTGCTATGTAAGGCGTCAAATTTGCCGCAACACTGCCTCGACATTCCTGAACACTTGGAAGCATCCCCGAAAACTCTGTATCTGTTCTGTCAAGACTGCTATTCAGCCATTCAACAAGCTCTGCCTGTGTATCGATTCCACCAGCTTCACGTGTTGAATACCTGGTAAGTATTCCATCCATTGACCAATATCCTCCAACGCCCGGAACACAATCTGGTGCTACCACATCCTCCTGAGAATCAAAGTATACGCAATTTCTAAATGCGGCAGCATCTATATCGCCTACAAATAATGTTCTCTCACCTGAATTAGTTCCTGCTGAATAGCATGATGCAAGCAGCGTACATTCTGCTTTTCCTATGAATCCACCCTTATAGCTTGTATTTGTGGTGGCAAAATTAATATCTGCCACTGAATAGCAGTTGTTTATGTTAGCTGCGTACGCATATCCAATAAGACCGCCTTCTCTATCTCCATCGTCTATTGAACCCACGGAATAACAGTTATAGATGTTGGCATTTCTTACAGTTCCCGCAAGTCCGCCAGCATTATATATAGCATCTCCCTCGATACTAAAATTTTCAATACCGATATTACATATCTTGTGTGTGTTATATATTGGGGAGCTGCTAACTTCAGTTCCACTGCCAATATATCCAAATAATCCTGTATCATGCATACCATATTGACTAATATTCATAAGTACTATTGTCATCCCTGAAATAACATGGCCCTGTCCATCGAAGCTTCCTAAAAATGGATAATCATATGAACCAATTGCATCCCAATATTTTCCTGATAAATCAATATTATTTGCAAGCTTAATTGTCGAATTCTCAAAATGATATCCATTAACGTTTACAAGATATGCAAATCCTGCAAGCTCCTCTGCTGTATACAAAGTATATGTACCTTCGTCACCTTTGAACCATGAAACATCATAGTTTCCCCAATCTGACCACTTCTCAAGTGGTTCAGCTTCCTCTCCTGTTCCATTATCAGCATAGGCTGTTATTTCCGGCAGCCCCATGCCCGGTATCATACCAAATACCATCGCCGCACTTAACACATATGCGGTAGCTTTCTTAGCAATTTTAACTAATCTCATTAATATTCTCTTTTCGTGATAAACGCTTTTCTATTTATAGAAATGCAATTTCTATAAACAAAAAAGCAATATGACAAATGTATTATCTGTCATATTGCAGTTGATCCATCATAGAGACTCATATTTCCCCTTAGATATCAAACTTTGCGACCTTATGTTTCCATAAGTTTGCCCTTCTTCAGTCCGGTTATCACTCTGCTTACTTTTCTAGAGCCTTTAACTGTAACAGTTCTAACCTTTGAACCTGACACATATTTTATCTGGTACCCGGTTACCTTTGTGTTTTTTCTCCAGCTAACCTGCATTTTTCCTTTTGCCTTAAATTTAACTGATCTGATTATGGAACGTGAAATACGCACCGCTTTTACGGCCTTTGATTTTGTACCCACCTTTTTAGTCTTACTGTATGCTGAAACGTAATAGTAATACTGCTTTCCATTTGCCGCCTTCTTATCAGTATATTTCACCGTGGAGCCACTCTTAACTGTCGCAATTCTTTTTAATGCTCCACTTTTAGTTTTTCTGTAAATATAGTATCCATAAGCATTTTTGACCTTTTTCCAACTGACAGTTATTCCCTTAATCGAATTGACTGCCTTGACTGATTTTGGAGCTATTAGCTTACTTTCCACCTTGTTAACAGCTGCCGCCTTTTTCACAATAGTAAATGTCTTTATAATTGTGCCTGTATATTTTCCAATTCCTGTAACTGTTACACTTGCTTTTCCAGGTTTTATGGCATTTGAAAATGATAACGTGTAATCAGTTTTGTTTTTTAGCACCTTCGTCCCATCTCTAATAACTATTGATGGACAAACTGTCTTTCCTGTATAATTCACAGTCGATGGCATAGTCACTGTTATTCCCCTATCCTTCAGACTCTTTCTGCTATACACAACAATCTGACAAGATGCATATGTGCCCGAACCATCTCTTGATATTGCCTTCAAATTAGCAGTACCATCTGATAATCCCCTTATGTTTACATAATAATTTCCCTGGCTATCCTTTTTCTTTGTAAGCTGTGCAATTTCTTCATTGTCTATAATCCAATCCAATTCCTGAACTGATGCATTTTCCGGCAAAATCACTGCCCTTATGTTAATTTCTTTCAGAGCTTCCAATTCTCTTGAACTATCACCAATATCAATGCTGCTTACGGCCACAGTCTCAGGCATTACCAAATCATTGACAGTCGATTGGTTTCTCTCATAATAAATGCCATTTTTTTCACTGTACACAAACACCCGGTAACCATATGTTGAACCTGGAACAAGTCCTGATGAAAGTGTGTATGTATATTTACTATCTCCGGTTTTTGGAATATATATTGGCTCCACATTTCTGTACCCCTGAATACGTCTTATAACATATCCGTCTATTCCATCCTCATTGTCCAATCCGTTAAAAGATAGTGTAATATTTCCATAGGCAGTTTGACCGCTAAATTGGTTAATTGTGCATTTATCAAATATGCCTACAGGTATTTTTTTGATGTATCCCCCTGCATCCTTTGCCTTAACAATAATATTTGTATATCCTGCATGTTCTCCCCTAATGTACAATTCATAGCTTCCGTCTGCTGCATTCACAGTTCTGACAATTGTAGCCATTTCAGGATTTTCAATAGAAATCTCCAATTCTGTATTTTCTGTATTACCAGGTTTGGCGCTGACTGAAATTGTTTTGTTCTTCAATTCCTGTCCATTAAAAGTCCATATAGGCTCGGCTCCGGTAATCAGTGTCACATAATCTGCTTCACTGTATATAGATGATACTCTTACATACGAATCCGTGGTTATTGTTATCTCTGAATTATCACTTTCATACCTTGTTGGTGTACTTGTATACCAATTAGTAACGTATGCCTTTACACAATATTTGTAACTCTGACCAGGTGTGAGATTTCTAAATGTATATGATGTATCATTATAATCAGTCTTCACAGCCTCCCATGCTAAAGCTGTGGAATTCCACAAATATACATTATATCCACCACAGTTTTCCACAGGGCTCCAGCTTATTGATGCGGTTGTATCACTTATTCCCGTCATTACCAAATCACTGACTTTGTCCGGCTGAACATAAATATTACATTTTCCATAGCAGCTTCCGTCTGATGAATATGCTTTAATTGTTGCCTGACAATCACCTGTTATCGTAACAAGACCTGTATTTGAAACTGTAGCTGCTGACTCATTTGTGCTTTCCCATCTGCTTATTGACTTATTCACTGCATCACTCGGATAGTACTGTGATACGCTCAGCTGATAATTATTTCCAATCTCTGAATTGCTAAAATACTTCCACGACTGATTAAGCGTTATTTTTTTAACTGTGCTGTTTTCCACCGTGACGTGTATAACCTTTTTAATATTACTTCCATCTGTGGTTAAGCATGTAATATCACACTCTCCAATAGAAACAGCCTGGATTCGACCACCTTTACTGACTGTTGCAACTAATGTATTTGATGATGAATACACAAGCTCCTGAGAGGCATTTTCCGGCAAAACACTGCACTGCGCATATTTCTTTAGCCCGGGCTGAAGAGTTATACTATCTGCTCCTTTGATGTCGGATGCTTTGGCTTTCTCAAATGTAAGACTGCACTCTCCATATGCTGTGCTTCCATCAAGGGGTACTGCATACACCTTGACAGTTCCATATTTCTTTCTTGTAACTATGCCCGATTCAGAAACAGTACCAATTTCTTCCACAGATGTGTACCATTTGACATTCTTATCAGTAACACTTTTCCTTGTAATCTTGCCATTTTCATCGGTTACTTCTACGAATTCCACATCATTCAAATCTACCGTTCCACTGGTTGTTGTCAAGTCAGTGACAGTTTTTCCATTGTAACGAATTTCCACCGCACTGGTGACTGTGTCACTTAATGTTTTAGAAAAAGGCAACATGGTATTATTGCTATAGTTTATATCTGAACCGGCTGCCTCTCCACCCGTAATAACACCCTGCAGCATATTTCCTGATACATCCACAGGTTTTGAAACAGTTCCCGCCCTAAATAATCTAAGATAATAAATTTTACCATTTTCATCTGTATCTGCCTGAACACATTAGGGATTAGAAGCTTTTGTATATCTTACATTTGGAGCAAAATATCTATTATCAGACACTGTTAGCTTTCCAAAATTACTGTTACCTATTCTTAATAACGACTGAAAATTAGCTGATGTATCTGAACGCTGAAAATTGTATATTACATTGTTACAAAACTCATATTCTGCTGTATCCTCTTCAGATTTCCCCCCTAGAAGTGCCGCCTGGTTATTGGATGCACCACCATAATTTCCAAAGCCTCTGTAAACCGTTATATTATTTCCAATACAATTTGCATTGGCAGAAACATATCCTATCTGTTTTAGACAAATAATTTCGTTATTAATGAGCCTCGAGCCCTGTATTCCAAATGGCATCTCCTGATCAGCAAATACCCTGTTACTGTCAAAGGTTATGTTTCCAGATAAGAGATTGCCCTTTCCTCTGCCTTCGTCTGATGTTACAACAATATCGTTATGCTTTACCAGAACATCCTTTTCATCCACATATGTATTTGATTCCAAACCAATTGACCATGTGGAATATGTACATTTCAACTCAATAATATTATCCTCAATTACACAATTCTTAATCTTACCAAATGTCATGAACTTAGAATCACATTCCACTATAAAATGATTTCCTGCTATGTGTATATTGTCGATATCATGTGAATCCTGATATGCCAATGTAAATCACATAGTTGCATTTCCCACAACCTCGACATACTTTGGCTGATAAGCGTGGATAGTATTATTAATAAATTCCACATTATGAACATATGCACTTTCCTTGTATGTACTAAACACACCAATCTGTTCATCCCTTGCATTTCCATATATATCGCAGTTCATAACCGTAATATTTTCTTCACCTGCTGACCAGATATCCAGAACTCCCACATTGGCACCTCGGTAAGTACCTGTCATCTGAACCATCTTACATCCATACACAGTAATATTTTTATTACCTGTATAGCAGCACAGATTAGAATACTGTTTATCTTCGTAATAATAGCAATTATAACATTCTTCCGGAATAAGCATATCCACATTATCAACATATACATCCGATGCATATATTAGCGAAAACTGTCTCATATAATTATACAAATCTACTTCTCTTGCCTCTATAACAAAATCTGCAAGATATAGATTCTTACCGCCCCATATAGCAAAAAAATGTTCGGAATATCCACTATTTTTTCTATAATCATTATCCGTAAATAATATGGTTTTGTCTCCATCACCTACTATACTAATATTTTCTGATGACATAAATATCTGGTCATCACATTTGTACTCTCCCTCAGGAACATATGCAATTCCCCTAATTCCGTCATTAAGCTGTGCCGTATATTCTGACATTCTCGCATAGTTATAATAGAAGCAATCATTTTCTGCAGCTGCTCCATCTCCCACCGCACCATACTGCTTAATACTTGTCACATACCAGGTTGTGCCTGTATTATCTGTATATTTATCCGGTATCAGATTTGCATATAAGCCATTATCTAAGCAAACAGCTCCTTCAGTCTTAGTCGACGATACACTATATACTGCTCCACCACCGTCATTAGCTTTATAATAGCCCTTAGTACTAACCACTGCCCCTTCCTTAAGATTATATAACTCACTCTCTTTCATACTCTTCACGTTGGTGTATGTCAGGTTAATCTCCCCCGTGTATGTTGTACCAAACTTAATGGTTTTCAAAAATGTATAGTTTACATCCTTATACTTAGCTGTTGAAGCGAGTGTCTGTGACGGCTCATATTTCTTATTCGTTGTTCCGGCACCTGCAGCCGCCTGCGCCTGTGAAGCTGTTTCTTCAGTGACCGCTCTAACTGCATATCCACAATTCCCAAGTGACATAGTAACCGCAAGAATACCCGCGATAAATCTCTTCCTTAATCTCATTATTTCTCCTTCTCACCAATTCATATTATTTATTATTTTAATTATATCAGATTCTTAATATCTGTGCTATAATTAGTCAAGTTTCGTAGAAAGAAGGATTATTTATGGGTGACATACTAATATCATTGCTGACCATATGTATTATTGGTTATTTATTTTACCTTATTATTAAGAACAGACATTTTATTTTCAGATATATTTCGAGCACCGGTGGAAATGAGCCTGTAGATATCACATTTTCCAAGCCCGGCATACTATTATTTACCATTTTTAATATTGTTATTGCTGTTTTGTCATTTATATGTATTATGCACTATTACCATGGCAGCTGGGATGCAATTCGGGTGTGTACCTCCATTGTACTGTCCCTGATACTCGTTCTTATGCTGTGGATATTTGCATTTATGATTGTAATATGTATCAAGGAAATTGTATCCATGAAGGACAACATCATTACCACCATCATCATATGCTCCTTCATATCCTTTACAATTCTTCTTATACAGGTACTTACCGACTCCATTGAATATGCAGATGCTTTCGTTATATACAGCTGCATACTGTATGTAATGAATATCCTGTCAATTGGACGCATTGTTTCCATAATACTTCGTAGAAAGGTTTCCGTTAAGAGCTTATGGTTCATATCGATTATTAACATAACATTTATCATAATGTCTCTGACTAACATTGCATATCAGCTTAAGAACGTCTACAGGTCAGGTGTATACAGCCGCGACCTTGTATCCTGGGGTGACTCTCTTTATTTTGTGGTAATCACCTTCTTCACCGTTGGATACGGAGACCTCTATCCAACATGCGAGCTGAGCAAGATTCTTTCTATGGTAATAATCATCACCGGCTTTGTGTTTACTGCCATATTTATTTCTGCAGCCCTGTCGGCAACTATTGAACATTTTTCAGAGCGCTCTGAAAAATAACTATAATATTTTCCATATCTCCTGCATATACTATCAATGAGCTAATTTCGGATGCTTTCCGTTATTGTGCTTAAATAATATATAAGGAGATATAGTGATGAAGTTATTTAAGAGAACTCTCTTACCTATGATGTTGGTGCTTATCATGGCACTTGGATATACATTTACCATTCATGCCGATGAAAACAGCAGCTACGACTATACTTATGTATCTACCGGTGAAACCGGACTATTGACCGGCGATGTCAGAGCCACTTTATTTAATGTGAAAGATTTGGACGGGCATACACAGCAGGCATATTGTGTTGACCGCTCGACCTTCATATCCACAGGAAGCTGCTATTCCCGCGTAAATGTTGGCGATGCAGACTACTATTCTAATGAAAATGCAGCACATATCCGTGCTATTGTCAAAAATTCCTACCCTTTTATTTCGATGAAAGAGCTCAAGAGCCTGTGCTCGATTGAGGATCTGACTACTGAGGAAGCCATTACAGCTACACAGCTGGCAATATGGCACTTTTCTAATGATGATTCAGAGCAGGTTAATAATACTAAAGTAATGAAGTTAAAAAAATGGTACATTAATCTTGAAATGGCCGAGAGTGCTTCAGTACCTATTGGTAACGTTAAAGTAGATTCCAAGGTAAGCGGCCACGCTTCAAGCTATACAGCCACATACAAATATTCAACAGATGCCATAAATGTTGATGGTACACCTGTTAAGTTATCATATTCCTTTGACAAGGATATTAAGAAGCTTTACCCTGGTATAAATATTACTGATGACCAAAACGGAACTGTTACTGTATCCGACATTCCAAATGATGCATCATTTACATTTACTGCATCTGGAATTCAAAATGTTGATTTTGACGGATATTTCTATGACCCACAGGGTGGACGAAATGCTTCTCAGAGCCTTGTTGGCACATACAGTGGAAATACATCTATCTCAAAATCTGTAGAGTTCGCCCCACCTACAACCGAAAATAACACACTCAAGCTGTTAAAAATCGACTCTGTAACTGGAGATTATCTTGAGGGTGCAGTATTTGAAATAGCAAATACGCCGGATTTCGATGACGTGGTATACACAGTCACCACAGGCAGCGATGGTATTGCCATCCAGTCTGGTCTTGCAACTGGCAAGTGGTACGTTCGTGAAACCAAATCACCGATTGGATATATATGTTATGAAAAACCTTTTGTAGTATCTATTGGAGCTGGTGTAACAATTGCAGAGTGCAAGAACACTGCTTACGGCGCCATTGAAATCCTCAAAACTGATGAAAATGGTACACCTCTTGAAGGTGCAGAATTTTCCATTTATTCAGGTGACAAAGCAACTGGTACCCCTCTTTTTGAAGGCTTGATTTCAGATGAAAATGGTTCTATTCTCGCAGAAAGCATTGAGCCAGGTACCTACACCGTAGTTGAGACAAAAGCTCCTGAAGACTACCACCCAAACACTGAGCCTATGGTTACCACCATTAAGGCCGGTGAAAAATCCATTGTGACCTGTGTAAATGAAAGCATTAAGCCTGGTATTATCAACATGTATAAACGTGATGCAATCACTGGTGAGCTGCTCTCCGGTGCAGTAATTGCAGTATTTACCGACGAAGCATGTATAACACAGCTTGCTTCCTTTGATTCATCAGCTGATGATTGCGTATCCACCGATGAATTAAAGCCTGGCAATTATTATGTAAAGGAGATTAAGGCTCCAGATGGATATCTTAATGATTCAACTCCGCAGCATGTAGAAATCCACGAGGGCGAGCACCTTGCAGTAACATTTTATGATAATCCTGTTCCAAAAACAGCTGGAAATTATGGTGCTGTTCTTGTAATAGGTGCAGCTTTAATGATCATCTGTGCAGTTGGCGCCTTTATATTTAGAAAGAAATTAATTAAGCGTTGAAACTAAAGCCCTGCGGAAAATTATTTTTAGTTTTATTTATTATAGCAGCCGGTGTTATGGTTCGCGGTATCTATATATTGTGGAAGGTTGACAGTGCTATTTCAGATGGAGTAAAGGAGGCGACAATGGTGATTTCTGACAAGGACGTCAGCAATTCTCCCCGCTCCTCAATGTCCACTGTAAGTAAATATGAGACCTACGATATTGGAGATGCGCTGGCTGTACTCACTTTTGTAAGTGCCGGAAATAGCCGTGTGGGTGTTTTTAACGGAATGTCAAATGAAGTATTAAAAAAGGGAGCTGGGAGAGATATCAACAGCTCCCTTCCTAATACCCCCGGAAACTGTGTTCTTTATGCTCACCGTGATTCAGGCTTCAATCCGCTTACCTCTATCGCATGCGGTGATGTGGTTGCTCTTGAAACAAGCACCAGCAATATGTATTACAGGGTGATTTCCATTGATATCTTTGATCCTGAGGACCCCAAAATATATGCGCGTACAAATGATATTGAGCTGACTCTCGTAACCTGCTATCCATTCCATTTCGTTGGACCGGCACCCAAAAGATGCGTTGTCCGCGCTGTAAAAATTATTAGTATAAAAAAATAGTATTTCTATTGCATTTATATATTATTTATAGTATACTAATTATACTTGATGATGGAATTGCCTTTTATGGCAGAAGGAGGAACGAACCATGATAGAAAATGATAACTTGTCACTCGGTAAGAAGGTTAAGGAATTACGTCTTTCTCATTCACTTACACAGGATCAGGTAGCTAAGGCACTTAATGTAACACCTGGCTATATCAGTAATGTAGAGAACGAACGTATCAGCATGTCTCTGAGAGTGCTTATTTACTATGCACGCCTCACTAATTCTTCACTTGATGCTTTGGTTGGTAACATTGATCCATCATACCACCAGACAGCACTTGATAACGAGATTATGAGACTTGTACAGCTTATGGATGATGACTCTAAGCAGAAGCTCATTGACACACTTAAGATATGGACACAGAAGTAATTTAGTCACCATCAGATTACTAAGATATACAACAGGTACATTTTGACGTACCTCAATCACAACTAATCTAAGTCAGCAGGACGAAGTATACCATAACTTCATCCTGCTTTCTTTTTCTATTCATTTAGTATAAGCCAGTTTGCACGAAACAGCTGCATTATCTGCCAATATCCAAGCCCATGAAGGCTATATTCCTCATAAAGTCTCCTCTTTGCCTGTATGCTCCTGACATCCTCAAACCATACCTCATGCTCCTGCCCATCAGCAATATAATTGAAATACGGCGAATGTGCTATATCATCAAAATGTATCTGTGCATTATTTGCTATGGCTATATTTACTGCTTCGATATTTCCAATGGTCTGCGCTTTGCTTTTACCGGCTATATATGGTAATGCCCCATCATAACCATAGTTTGGCACACCTAAATTAATTTTACTATTATCAATCTGAGTTACGGCATAATCAACAACCTGCTTCACCTTATTTATCGGTGCAACTGCCATCGCCGGTCCATAAGTGTATCCCCATTCGTATGTCATCAGCAGCACATAATCAGAGACTGCACCAAGTCCTGCATAGTCCTTTCCCTCATATAGCAGGCCACTCTGAGTGGATGATGTTTTAGGTGCCATGTCTACGGTAGTTATAATTCCATTTTCGCGCATAACATATGTCATTTCCTGTACAAATGCAGTAAATGCATCTCTATCTGATGCTAAAATGTACTCAAAATCAATATTTAGCCCACCATAATTATTTGTAGTAATTTCCTCACGTACCCTGTCAATTAGCCTGGCTTTGTACTCGCTGTTATTTACTATGGAGCTTATAAGATTATTATTAAATCTGCCGCTCTCATCAAATGGAGTAAGGGTCAGTGTCGGAATTGTTCCGTATTCTCTTGCTAAATCAATCATCCATTTTACATTAAGCTGGGGCCACACAAGGTACCCTTCCGGCGTGAATCCATAGGAGAATATGGACAATTCGGATAAATACGGGAGCGTCTGCTCCAACACCCACCTGCTGATAAAGGGATATGCAAATCCATTACAGTAAATGTTCCTTTTTCCATTGTCGCCATTTACTCCTATATACAAGGCCTGGCCTACCGCAAGCCTATATGGATATATTAATTGGTTATCGTAAATTATCCTTTGAACATCAACGCCATAATTAAGTGCGATTTCATCTACAGAATCATTTTGTCTTACAATATAAATTGACATACCAATCCCCATTCCGCTGCATTTTTACGATACTCCTATTATTGTATGAATATCAGACACAAAAGTTGCTTATACACAGTAAAACGGCGCAGTTTTCACTGCGCCGCCTTCATCTTTTGTAATAGTCATCTTTTGTAAAACTATCTTTAGTAAATCTGGATCTATAATAACTTAAGAAGTGCATCTCCATTAGAGACGTTTCCTGATCCCACTGGAACAACATCTGCATAATCATCTGTATTTGTGATTATAACCGGTGTAATTATTGGATAACCTGCTTTAGTAATTGTGTCAATGTTGAATTCAAGTAACAGGTCTCCTTTTTTAACTGTATCGCCCTGTTTTTTCTTAGGAGAAAATCCGCGGCCATCTAATTTAACAGTATCCATTCCAATATGAATGAGTACCTCTGCTCCCTTATTTGAAAGGATTCCGATTGCATGTCCTGTTGGAAAAAATGTGCTGATTACGCCGTCGCATGGTGCATATAATTTTCCTTCTGAAGGTACAATTGCAAGTCCATTTCCAAGTGCTCCTGACGAAAATGCTTCATCTGAAACTTCGCTTAATTCTTTAACTTCACCTTTAAGTGGTGATGCGATATCTTCTGTTTTGTCTGTGTTGTCAGCCTTATCAGCTGGCTTATTTTCAACCTTTACAGGCTCATCATCTTTGTATGTTAACATTGTAAGGATAAATGCAACTGCCATTGCAACTAATGTACCTACAATAATCCAAATCATACTGTACAGCTTGTTATCACCTGTCTTAGCAATGTAGCTTGGAAGACCAAATACACCAAGTCCACCTAATGCATATGAGTAACACTTAGTCACACCAATGATTGCTCCACCGCAAGCTGCTGCGATACATGATATAACAAATGGTTTTTTCTTTGGTAATGTAATACCATAAATACAAGGCTCTGTAACACTAAACATACCGGAAATAAATGCTGGTAAAGCCATATTCTTAAGCTTCTTATCCTTTGTCTTTAAGTATATTGCAAGTACAACCATTGACTGTGCAAATGAAGCTGCAAAGTAAGGTGATAATATAAAGTCCTTACCAAGTAATGCATAGTTGTTCATTGCGAGAGGAATAAGTCCCCAGTGAACACCAAATATTACAAGTACCTGCCAGAAAGCACCTACAAGTAAACCTGCGATAAGTCCACCTGCTACCGGAATATCATATAAGTATTCAAATACCCAGCCAACTAAGTTACTTAAGAATGCTGTAACTGGTCCAATTAATAAGAATGTTAATGGTAACATAATTGCAAATGCAATAACCGGTGCAATAAATGTTTTAACAACATCTGGAATAACTTTCTTTAATGCTTTTTCAAGTTTAACTGTAAAATATGTTGCTACAATGATTGGTACAACTGTTGATAAATATCCGCCTGATGGCATGATAATTGGAATACCGAAGAACTTCGCGCTATAAAACATCTCAAATGGTGTTCCCGAAAGAACTGAACCTATAGTCTCTGCTCCAGCCATAGCTGTGATTCCCGAGTAGCTCATTGCTGCTCCAATACCCATACCTATGAACTGACTGCCACCAAACTTCTTGGCTGCCGTAGCACCTAAGATAATTGGAAGGAAATCGAAGAAACCTTGTGCAAATGAATACCATAACATATATGCACCTGATGTTTCAGCACTTGGATCAAGAAATACCCATAATGCCAAAAGACCTTTGATAATACCTGCTGCACATAAAATACTAAGTATTGGCTGGAAGATTCCTGAAATCCAGTCGATTAATGTAGCGCCAACACCCATTTTCTGCTTTGGTCCATCCTCAGATGGAGCCTCTCCTGAAATATGTCCTACCTCACATACTGTCTTGTACACATCAGGTACATGGTTTCCGATAACCACCTGATACTGACCACCAGATTTCATAACTGTAACAATTCCATCTGTTGCCTTCAATACATCTGTGTTTGCCTTTGATTCATCCTTAAGCATGAATCTTAATCTTGTAATACAATGTGCGAGACTGACAATGTTCTCTTTTCCACCTACGTTCTGAATGATTATTCTTGCTAATCCATCATACTTGCTTGCCATAATAATGACCTCCTTTAAAATTTGTTTTTGTTTTCTTTTCCGATACATAAAAAAACTGCGCCGTATCAACAATTGCATATAAAAATATATACATGTCGTACAACCCAGTCTTGCCTGCATTACCAGTAACACCTCGGTAAAATATTCAGTTTGTTTATGAACTTAGAATAACATTATCAAATTCATTCGTCAAGCGTTTTGTGTAATTTATCTGTTTTGTACAAATAGCGTGTATCCAAATTGTGCAATTTACACAAAAACAGATGTGTTAATTTAGATTCCGGCCTCGCCCTTCTTCATTTCCGACTTCTTCTCATACATCTTCTTGTCTGCAATATCCATAAGAAGCTGCATTGTTACACCCTCATATCCATTGGATAATGCATAGCCATATGCAAAGCTTATTTGAATATTATCTTCGTTCTCATTGTAGTGCTTAACACTTGTATTAAGATTAATAATATAATTCTGAATCTCTGCTTCTGTACAGTTTCTAAGTATCGCAATAAATTCATCTCCGCCAAAACGTCCAACAAACATATTTCTTGGTGCAGCCATTCTAAGCAAATGTGCAAAATTGTAAATCAATATATCTCCGACCTTATGTCCTTTGGTATCATTGATTATCTTTAAATTATTAAGGTCAAACATAATGCAGCATGCATTCTCTTTATCAGTGATAATTCCTCCATCATGCAGCTTATCCTCACAGCATCTCTTGTTGGGTAATCCTGTATTCTCGTCAACATATGCCATGTTATTTAGACGTCTGTTAACATTAGCAAGCCTAATGCCTTCAACCACCTGCCCCATAAGCACTAAGAGAATCAAAATAATATCCCCAACCATAACATACTGCAGTCTCTTAAGATTATCCGCTATGGTATCAGCATACTTCTCCGTTGAAGCAACAAGATTATTTGTCAGCTCATATGCACTCTCACTGGCAATGTAAAGCTGCTCAATATATTTCTGGCCGTCACCTCTAAAATAATAGATATAACTCTTAACAGTCTTCCATTCATCCGTAACTGCCAAAAGGTCATTCTTGTACTGCTTGTCTTTTATCTTTACCAGATTATATTTCTCTCCGTCCCCATTGAGTTCCTTGAGAACATCATCAATATACAGCATAAGTCCATCATTCTTGGCTCTTCTAAGCTCCTGCTTAACTAATCTCTGTATTCCGCCACGCACAATACCTGTATAATTCACAACTCTGGCATTTCCCTGATTATCCTCAATCATAACAAACATTTTCACAACCATGACAATTAACGTTATAACACATAATGTCATAAACCACTTTAATATTGTCCTAAGTCTCTTCATCTAGTGTATGTCCTCCTAAGATATGCACTACTTCACGCCAAACCCCATCTTACCTTCATAATAATTCAGCTCTGTGTGTTCTTTTTCAAAAAATTCATCAATAGTTTCGTACATTTCATCATAATAACCTTCACATGCTGCCTTATCCTCAGCTTCAATTGAAAAGCTTTGACCGCCACAAGCATCATGCATATGTATCTTGAAATGCAGCCCCTTATTTTTTAAAATATTATTTAACTCAATAATCTGACTAATAGAAATTGTTTTCATATCTTTCCTCTCACTCATCCGTTCCGCTAAAATGGCGAATCGCTAATATAACACCTACCATTAGTATAGCACATATTGGAAGCGAAACAATAGCTACTTTTCCATATAATTTACCTAATATTCCTGCAAGAATATAACCCACAAGGGACACGCTTGCGGCAACCATAACATATATAATCTGCGTTGAAACATGATTTACATGATCGCAGTGTGCTCCGGCTGAAGCCATAATCGTTGTATCTGAAATTGGTGAACAGTGGTCACCACATACAGCACCTGATAAGCAGGCTGCTATGGCAATAACCTGCATCTCACCGCCTGGAAATGCATTACATACAATCGGTATAAGTATTGCAAAGGTTCCCCAGCTCGTTCCTGTTGCAAATGCAAGAAACAGTGCTACAACAAAGATAACCGCCGGCAGGAATATTTTCATTGCCGAAGCCGAACCTGAAACAAGATCGGCAACGAAGAATTTAGCTCCAAGAATTTCTGTCATTCCTGAAAGCGTCCACGCCATGGTCAATATAAGTATTGGAGCAACCATAGACTTAAATCCCTCCGGAATACACTCCGTAAATTCCTTGAAGTTCATAACGCCTCTGCTCATATAAAACACAAAAGTAATTATTAGCGTAACAACACTTCCCAAAACAAGTCCCTTTGATGCATCCGCATTGGCAAATGCATCCACAAAATTAGTTCCGCTAAAGAAGCCTCCTGTGTATACCATTCCGGCGATGCAGCATCCAATAAGCACTACCACAGGAAACACAAGGTCCATAACTGTGCCCTTTGTTTCAACATCCTCATATTCATCATTTCCATATGGTCTGGCCGCAGTTGTATACAAATCTCCATTGATTGCATTTACTTCATGCTTTTTCATGGCGCCGAAATCGACCTTAAGAATGGTTACAAGAAGCATCATAACAATTGTCAATATTGCATAAAAATTATATGGTATCGTTCTTAGAAACATTGTAAATCCATTTATTCCAGCATCCTCTGGAACCGATGATGTCACAGCTGCAGCCCAGGATGAAACTGGTGCAATAATACATATTGGTGCTGCTGTTGCATCAATTAGGTACGCCAGCTTTGCTCTAGATACCTGATGTCTGTCAGTTACAGGTCTCATTACCGAACCTACGGTAAGACAGTTAAAATAATCATCAACAAATATTAATGCGCCGAGTACGACTGTCGCAAGCTGCGCACCTATTCTTGTTTTGATATGCTTAGATGCCCATTTACCAAAGGCTGCCGAGCCACCTGCCTTATTCATAAGGGCAACGAGCGTTCCAAGTATCACAAGAAATACAAGAATACCCACATTCCAACTATTTGCCAGCTTCTGTACAAGACCGCCCTCCTCCTTGTAAAATACTGTATTTATCATAAGTACAAGGTTTCCATTTGCATAGAGAAGACCTCCTGCAATAATTCCCACAAACAATGAAGAGTATACCTCTTTTGTAATAAGGGCGAGCACGATTGCAATTACAGGTGGCAGAAGTGCTGCTGCTGTGGAATATGCTTTTGGCACATAACCATCTGCATGTACACTGTCGGATGTCATTATTGTTACTGCAATTAAGATGCCAAATATCAGTAACGATGACACTAAAAATATACGTCTTTTGTTTTTACTCATTTTTCCTCCATATGAAAGCAATTGAATTTTCCACCGGTATCATACAAAACATTCCGTAAAATACATAAAAAATGTAGGATATGTTTGTCTGCTTTCTGTAAATTATTTCCGGATTGTATATCATGCCTGTCTGACCTAGAATTGCCGCCATACATACTGCGGTTATTCCTGCAAACATGCAAATAACAAGAATTCTGTCCCTGTTATCAAATCTGTATTTTGAAAATGCAGTTCTTCCACTTAGAGTGTAGCCACGGCATTTCATGCTGCATCCCATCTGTGACATTGTTTCAATGAACCATGATATCATCATAGAACATTTTCTAAAAAACATGAATTGTTTTTTGCCAATCCCCCGTCCGGATTCTGAAATTTTCACCGACTGATGGGAGCACCTTGGTCCAATCCTAAATATCATAGCCAGATACAGGGATAATTTAGGTGACAGCTTTCCGGCTAAATACACAATTTTATCCGTAGTCATCACATATACAAGGCACGTGCTCCACATAATAAAAGCCGCCAGTTTAATGCCCACAATTGAACCATACATTATCGCTTCGAGGGTAATTTGATTTCCCTTCATGGTATGGGCAATAACAGTGACTCCAAAGTTGTGAAAATATATATAGCCAAGTGTATACACTGCTGCGCCCGCCACAATAATAACATCCCTAAGTGCCGCTCTTTTTCCCCTCATAACAAGAGAGCATAATACCGCCCCGGCAAATGAAATCCCCACGTACACCGGATGTGTAAACATGCAGCTGCACATAAGTACAGTCACAAAAAATATCAAATTAATTCCCGGATGAAAGCTGTCAAATTTCATTATCCACCATCCCATATTTTAATTTAATCCTATCAAGCTTTTCCATAAGCAAATGCAAAAACAAGGATATTCCCACAGCTGCTCCGACACCATGAATAACATTGATTGGTAGTCCTGTCAAATATATTGCCGCCGCTGACTTAGCTGTATACACAGTGCTGATTGTACATAATGTGCAGGTATCAAGTATTGGACCCACTATCAGCACCATTGCCAAAACCGCGAATACACCCGCTGAAAAAATGCTGTTTTTTATTATCTTCTTTCTATACAAAAAGCCTGCAAGATATCCAAGAAGTCCGTAAGCAAACATTTGCCATATGGTCCATGGACCCTGACCGGCAAAGAAATTCGACACAAATATACTCATACTTCCCACTAGAAATCCCGGCTGTTCACCAAGCGCCATCCCCGCAATAATTATGATTGCCGCTGCAGGCATTACATGTGGAATCATGGCAAACACAGCTCTGCATATAACCGTTAGGGCACACATAACAGCAATAACCACTATCTCTCTCGCCTGAGGTCTGCCACTATCATAAAAACGCCAGCACAGTATGAGTATTCCCATCAAAGCTGCTGAACTCAGCATATAATATTTTCTGTCTGAAAATAATGTTACAAATACAATAATTAATGGCAGCACTACTATTTCTGCCAGAGTTATTACTCTTTTCCACATAATTTAATTACATCCTCATTTGTCACTGCATATTTACATAAATGTCTGCACATTCTGTTTGCAGCAGTTGTGTAAAAACTGTTCCGGGCAAAAAATCTTCTTGGAGTATTCGATGCAATCACATCACCATTAAAAAGCATCGCCACATGGTCTGTGTATTTTGCGCAGAATTCAACATCATGACTAACCATAATTATGGTAGTATTCTCTGCCTTCAATTCTCTGAGTATGGAAGCAAATTCTCTTTTAAAGAAATTGTCCATGCCCTTAGTCGGCTCATCAAGCACAAGTATATCCGGAGTTGTCAGCATAACCTTTGCAATTGCCACTCTTTGTGCTTCACCGCCGGATATATCATAGGGGTGCGAATCCAACAAATTCTCTATGCTGCATTTGACGGCCATTTTCATGATTAATTCCTCACGATTGCTGCCGCTAACCATCTCCATAAGCTCCTCCCTGACCGTCTTCTTAACAAACAATGTCAATGGGTCCTGAGGAAGCATGGATATTTTTCCATTCACTTTTATCTTACCCCTGTATGGCTTATATATTCCACATATTATTTTGAGCAATGTGGACTTTCCGGTTCCATTTCCACCCACTATGGAAAATATTTTTCCTTTAGGTATATTCAGTGATAATCCGCGTATTACGTCCTCAGACTTCTTGTTATATCTGTACCATATTTCCTTGATTGCCAACGCAATATCCTTTATATCCTCCTGTACCTCTGGCTGAATAATATTTGTATCAACGTTTTTTCCCTCAATATAGGAATCAATCCAAGCTCTTCCCTCTCTTACAGTAAGCGGTGCATCTTTATCCATGCCACAGCCAAAATATATCTGCATTGGTGATGGCATTGCATACATCATTTCACTGTGCTGCTCCCACAGTCTCCGTCCCACCTCATATGGCGTACCCTGAATTGTGTTATGACCATTTTCCATGATAATAACCCGGTCAGCCACAGGCAGAATTTCCTCAAGTCTGTGTTCTGTAATGATTATCGTTGTACCAAGCTCTTTATTTATTTTGTGTATTGTATTTAAAAAATCTGACGCAGCTATTGGGTCAAGCTGGCTTGTTGGTTCATCTAAAATAATTACCTCTGGCTGCATTGCCATAATTGATGCAAGATTTAGCAGCTGCTTCTGTCCTCCGGATAACTCCGACACATTCTTTTCAAACCATGCCTGAATACCAAAATAGCTGGCCATTTCAGCGACTCTGGTTCTCATAGTATTCTGGTCATAGGAAAGACTCTCAAGCCCAAATGCCAGCTCATGCCACACCTTGTCAGTCACAATTTGATTGTCCGGATTCTGCATAACAAATCCAATTTCTGATGACTGCGTTCTAAGATCCACATCCTTCAACGCCTTATCCTTATAAATAACGCTTCCACTACATTTTCCATAGGGAGTTATCGCACCCTTAAGATGTCTGAGCAATGTTGTTTTACCACTTCCACTGCGTCCGCAAATGGCGATGTAATCTCCCTGATTAACCTCGAGGGATACATTATCAAGCACCAGTTTCTTCGGTGCAGACATATATGCAAAATTCAAATTTTCCAGTGAATATATTTTCATCGATATCTCCTTGTAGTCTCACTAATCAATTATTTTCATTATAAATGGCGTTGACAGAAGTGCTATATACGCCAATATTCCAACGCCTGTGTAAGCGGAAGCTCCTGCAATATTTATCTCAGGAATAAACTGAGCCGCAGCACCTCCAAACACTGTGCATATGATAATAAGCGCTATCACAGCATTTATATATATAAGCCATAACCCATCGCTTCTTCTGAATTTATAAATATGAAAATTCGTTCTTTTACCTGCTCCATATCCGCGGCATTTCATACTGTCTGCCCGCATTACGGATTCCTCAAGCGCAGCTCCTGTAAGTATTCCAAGCCTCAGAGCCATTTCCTGTCTTCCACCACTTTTTCCTATGGCACTTCGCGCACCCTTCACACTGTCAGACTTTCTTTTCAAATGTGGAATCAGATTCAAAATCATGGTAAATATCATGGAAAATGTGAGGAGCTTTCCATTTAGTATATACGAAATTCTCTCAGACGTCATGATATTACCAAGACATCCGCACCAGCATATCATAAGCATAAGCATTCCGGCAATACATACTCCATACAAAAGTGCTTCCAGGGTATAGCTTCTGTCGCCTGCATATGTGAATAGTATTCTTGTTCCAGCCGTGTTAAATATTGGATTTATCAGCGCGACCATTATGGCAAATGGAAATATTCGTAATATCATTTTCACTGCACGCACACCATTAAGCACGATATACAATGCAGCTCCTGCGATGAGTGAGCTTGCAATGTACACAGGGTGGATAAATATCATGCCAAACACTATTATTGACATAAGCATTTCAAATAGCACTACCGGGTTATATCTTTTGAAAAATCCCATGTAATCACATCTCCATCTTTTAGCTTGTACTCCGAGCATCCATAATTGGCAAACCATCCGTTAACTTTATAAGTCCAGCCGGACAAGCTGCCGCAATCTCTTTCATAAATGTTTCCAATTCCCTCAACATAATAGCTGTCATACATCGGTGTGTATGCATACTCCAGCTGCACTTTTTTGCTGTCACAGGCTCGTTTCAGCACATCAAATACGCTCTCCCCATCTGTGAATTTCACAGTAACTGTTTTCATAATAATTCCATCATCCGGAACATATCTATCCTTGCCGGCCTTTAATTCATCAAGGCTGTCCAATATGGATTCACAGGAAATTCTGATTGTGCAGGTGTATATTTGCTCTGTTGTCTTATCCGTTACCTTCTCTGTGACCTTTTGGGTTACTTTCTCTGTTGTCTGCTCTGTTGTCTTATTCGTTACTTTCTCTGTGACCCTTTGCGTTACCTTATCTGTAGTCTTATTTGTAGTCTTCTCTGTAGCTTTCTCTGTAGCTTTGTCTGTAGTCTTCTCTGTTACTTTCTCCGTGTTCTTCTGAGTCGTATCCTCTGTTGCCTGCTGTGATGCAGTCTGTGTGGATTCTTCTGTGGTCTTAGATGTGGTTACATCCTCCGTAGTCTTTGTATCCGTCTCGCCATCTGCTCCAATTACTTCCATCTCTTCTTCTCTGGATGATTCCACAGCTTTGACATCTGCAATATCAAAACACAGCTTCAAATCTGTGTCTGTATATTTTAGCATATAAATTTCAAATTCATTTAGCTTATCTATTCCAAAGGGACTTATTTCCCGCTCTTCCCCCACATAATATATTGCATTTCCAGCGAAAGCATCTGACACCTTTCCGGCATAAACGCAGCATGTTCCACTGCCTGTTCTGACATCAAATGAAGCAAGTGTCTTTTCAACATCCTGCTTCGTTCCCATCCATTCTATACTCATTTTATCTGCAGCATTAACAAATATTTCACCCTGTTCAAGCTTTGCAAGGAATTCTTTAGACCTGGCATTTTCTATGGTCAATCTGCTGTCCGGCGCAACTTCAATTTCTCCGGACAGAACGCTTATACTGACTCTGGACTTACTGTCAGTCTCGATTATATCGCCATTTCTCAGAACTGAACCAGCCTCAATATCAAATGTCACACCATCGCGTGTTACAGCGGCCAGCCCTTTCATCTGATTCACATATACATTTTTCGTATTGTCCTTGGAATCAAAAGCTCCTCGAAGATTTAGTGCCGTCAGTATGCCACCAATGACAATCACTGCAATTATAGCTGCCATTATGTAGTTTGCTAAATTCTTTTTATTTTTCATATTTCCTATTCTCTCTTATCGACTTGGATAAATGTCATCCATAGATAATCCTAACCTTTTTACCAAAAGATTATCCCAACCGCTCATTGCAATTGCGTAATCAAGTCTTGTGTAAAATCTTGCATTTACCTGACTCACATTATCAAGACTGTATTTACTAAATGAAAATCCATTTATATAGTTATACGTTTTAAAATTAACCTTGCCGGTAATATTAACTGAGCTTATCATATCTGAATATCTATACTGGTACTTGTATCTCGACAGTCCTCTTGCAACCCACATATCAATACGTGCGCTGTATCCGCCGCCACCGGTACTTCTCATGATAAATTTCAATTCATTTTTCTTCTGTCCCTGATAAATATAAAACTTATATCCGTTCTCGGTTCTCGAGATATATTTTCTGCTGCCAGAACCCTTCTTGCCATTCTTAATTACGTAGGAATATATTTTGGCAATGTTATCAGTAACGGTGACCTTGCACGTATATTTTACTCCATTTTGCTGTGCTGTTATAACCGCAGTTCCTCTCTTCTTAGCAGTTACCCTTCCGCTGGCGCTAACTGTGGCCACGCTTGTCTTTGACGAACTCCATTTAACGGTTCCTTTGCCACCAACTATGGACAGCACTTCGTAGCTTTTCACATTAATCTTCACTGCTCTGCTGCTTATATATGGCTTTGTAGCTGAATTTGCTGCCTTATATAAGCCAAGATTTGAGAACCTTATATTAACCTTTGAAGCCAATACACTGTTGATATCTGTCACAGCCTTATTAACAATAACACCTGACATATTTGTATATCGCTTTCTTCCCTTTGAGGATGCATCTGTCACATTAATAGGAAGTGTGTAATTATTGTCATATTTTCCTGCAGGCACTGATATTTTGCCGGAAAAAAAAGACAGTGATGCATTGTTCAAAAACATCACATTCATTGTTACAGGCTTCTTTCCATATCTGTCCACATAGAAGGTTGCACCGTCAAGAAGCACTGATGTATCATAAATGTATGTAAATTCAAACTCTTTTGTCTCAGAATTATATATTATCATACACGTGTTGTCGTCCTTCTCAACTGTAACAGCCTTGTTGCCATTGGCATTTACTTTACCATGTAACCTGATATAGTCATACAAATGTTCATAATGATTTTTCACATTGACTGTGCAGGTGTATTTCTTTCCATTATTTTTCGCTGTTATAGCAGCTTTTCCAGGCTTGACACCGGTAACAACACCACTTGCATTTACCCTCGCTATATTGTTATTGGATGATGTCCACTGCACCTTTCCTGTAGCATTCTTTAGTTGTAGATTTCTTGTACTTCCAATATATGTTGTTATTTTTTTTGCATTTAGTGAAACGGTAAGCTTTCCCGCACCACATAAAATCATGCTGAATAATATTGCTGTTAACAACGTATATATGATATTTCTTTTCTTATTCACAAAGGCCTCCAGCTCTATCCCATATTTTCTGAATTAACCCCGAATATTCTTTATACTGTGCTGTATCCTTAAGTTCGCCAAATGCCTTCAAGAACTGGCTGTAATACCATCTGTGCTGTTCTTTATCCTTCTGGTTGAACTTGGACCATGTTGCATCCCCGATATCCATAACATCATAATAAATTGATCTTAAATTTGATAATTTATCGCTTAATGCTATTATTTTAATTTCAATTGTACCGTTTTGTACATGAGCAATATTTTCCAGTTTGCGTTCCTTCCAGGTCTCAGATGCTGGTCTGTCCCGACGTTTATCCTCACTGTCACCATCAACCATATCCGCAACTCTCTTGCCAAATCTTTGCTCAAGCTGTTCCTTGGTAACCTCTGTATCCTCCAGCGTATCATGCAGCAATACTGCTATGAGCAAATCCTCATCCTTCGTGAGTCCACATGCTATCTCATAAGCACTGATAAGATGGGACAAATATGGTATTCCACTGCCCTTTCTTTTTTGATGCCTATGTGCATATGAAGCATATTCAAATGCACTCAGTATTTTCTTAGAAATACTGTCGACCTCAGGAAAATACGGAATTTCTCCAGCTTTTTCCAGCTTATCATTATAGCATTTCATCTCGCCTGCATTTGAGATACCGGCAGATGAAATTGCATAGTATCTACATAACTTCATGTCCTGACCGGTGTAGCATGGGCATCCCTCAGCACACAAATTCTGACCCTTTGCTGTGTTTCTGATTATGTTCAAAACTCTGCAGTAATAATTGCCAGCCTCGTCTAAATATGTATTATTTTCAGTATTCTCATATTTACTCATTAGTATCCTCGCTCTATTATAAAAGTACATCTATTACTATAAATGCTATTGCTCCTATTCCAAGCAATGCTCCTAAAGCTACTAAAATCATTCCTGTCTTATTTCCGATTTCCACTTCTTCTTCAATTTCCTGCTGCTTATCACTATTAGTTGATTCGAATATTTCCTCGTCCGATATCTCTACCGCCTCATCACTGTTAAACTCTGTAACAAGCTCCTTTGCCATTTCACGCATCTCAATTGGAACCAATATATCTGCACCTGTTGTAGACTGTCCGGAATACAGCTCAGTTGCCCTTCCTATGCTGTCTCTCTTTACCATAACAGGTATATTGTTTGCATCTAGCAACCCCCTGACAAGTTCAAGCTGTACCTGTGAATACACATAACATAACTTTACATACCTACTCTCCATAATTACTCTCCATTCTTATTATTATTTTTAAATTCAGCCTTATGGGCATACATCTTTCTATCAGCTCTGATGAGTGCCTTTTCAAGATTATCAAATTGATTTCTTGATATATTATCGTAGCCTATGGCAACGCTAATTTTGACATCACTGTTTCTGTTGACCCTAGAAACACTTTCTGTTATTTGATTTATTTTGCTATCTATGTAAGCTTCATCTGTATTACAGACAACAACAACGAATTCATCACCGCCGATTCTATATGCTGCTCCATCCTTTGCAAATACCATTTTCAAAATATTTGCGAAGCCTTTTATCAACTCATCACCTTTATAATGTCCCTACGTATCATTTGTCTTTTTCAAATTATTTAAATCCATGGAAATGCAATATACAGTTTTGTATTTCTCCGTTCCCATCTTGATATTCTTGACCTTTTCTTCAAATGCTGCTCTGTTATTAAGTCCTGTAAGGCCATCCTCATATGCCATTTTGAAATATACTTCTTTTAGTTCAAGCTGTGCCTCCAATAGCTGCTGTTCCTTATCCCTGTCGTACATAACTCTTCTCTGCTTAATTGATCTGGCAACCACGTAATACACTGACCAGATTATCAGACAGAACAACAATGCAGCCGGCACATACTCCATTCTATCATTGATATTACTTGGATATGATAGAAGTAATCCAAAAAATACATACATCATTATTGCAAGTCCACCAAGGTGTGCCCATCCTGTGCTAATTGAATTAAGAACTCTTATGTAGCCTTCACTCCATTTCAGTGTATAAATATATATCACTGTAATCCCACCTACAGCAATTATTCCACCAATTACACTGATTCCACAATACCATCCCACAACACTTCCCACAAATGAGACCGACCCGATAATCGTGTCAATTGCACAAAATGTAACAACAAATCGTCCATCTTTGTATTTCGATAAAATAAAAAATAGTATAAAGCTTGGAATGGTCATTGTTAAGAATGCTAACCCGTCCACATCCACGTTAATAATGTATCTTAAAACAATATATGAGCCAATCATTATCATTGAGCCGGAATACATTATTATTTTCGATAAAAATCTGTTGTATTTTGGTTCTATCATCTTTCCATATATTATCAGACAACTCATCGCCGTAAATATATCTAAAAATATGGTCATATTTCCTCCGTACCTCTTAATTAATTAATTCCACCATTTAATCTTTTTCTTCTTCGCTTTTCCCTTATGGCAAGCTGCTTTTCCATTATAGCGGTGGCCCCCTCTGAATCAGTAAGCTTCAGCACCTTTACTACATACACTCTGTCGTCATCCGACTTTTTCATTTTTATTTTTCCCTTTAGAAAACCATGCTGCTCGCACTCTCCCAGGAAATAATAGGTTCTCGCATTGTCAGAAAACCAGTTCGCAATTCTTGTTACATTTCTTGCTCCCGCTTTATCTTCCTGCTCACATAAATAGCATCTTGTGGAGCGCACCTCTCTGTCTGCAAGGGCTTTTTCCTTGTTGGCAAACAACCTTGATATATACTTTGAATATGTGTCATACACAACATGTATTTCTTCTCTTTTTGATAAAGGCTTTCTATACAAATCTATTGAATAATTATCCTGTATATGCTCGCAGCCAATTTCCTTCATTATCTTGGCGGTATATTCCACATCCACTATTGCATGGTGAAACTCCACATCTTTTTCAATATCCAGAAATTCAACTGCATTCTCAAGTGAGCGTCTGGATTTTCCATCCTCATACCTGATGCTGAATATCTTCTGTATATCTAAATACTTAAGTGGAAATGCAAATGTATAGTCCAGCTTGAAGTATTGAATATTTCTCTGCAGCTCAGTCAAATCCTGACTACCCCAGGTGCAAAATACATATTCATCACCGCACCACGAGAAAAATTCCTGTATAACGGCTTCAAACAATCTTCCCTTTGTGTTCAGCTCCTTCATACTAAATCTTGTTAACTCAACTATAATTGAATGAATTTCCTTGTATACCTGTGGCTTTATCAATCCATCAAAACGGTCCACGATATTTAGTTGTTCGTCTAGCTTAACTGCACCAATTTCTATTATTTCAAATGGCAGCTTTTCTACTGAGTTTTCCTTACCTGATGGACTTTGATTCCACTCTAAATCTAATACAATATAATTCATTTATTAGTCCTTCTTCGTTATTGGACGGATGCAAATAATGCTGCTATCTCGTCTGCACTTAATTGCTTGTTGGGATCCCCTTCAATCTGTGGCATACTGCTCTCCACTTCTTCTATAGCATTATCCGGTTCTGTCATTGAAGATAAAATGTTATCTAAATCGAGTTCTTCCGGAACCTGTTCCTCTGTATCGCTTGCGGCATTTGCAAACATTGCAGCTATCTCATCTGCACTTAATTGCTTATTAGGATCATCCATTACCGGTTCAGTCACAACCTGCTCTTCTATAACTGGCTTTTCTATAATTGGTTCTTCTATAACTGGTTCTTCTATTACCGGTTCTTCTATAATTGGTTCTTCTATAATTGGTTCTTCTATAATTGGTTCTTCTATAACCGGCTCTTCTATTATCGTTTCTTCAACCGGTTCTTCTATAATTGGTTCTTCTATTACTGGTTCTTCTATTACTGGTTCTTCTATTACTGGCTCTTCCATAGCTACTGCCGCCAATGGCTGTCTATCTTCTGAATCAGCAATTATAGCAGCTATTTCCTGAGATAACTTATCTCTTAGCTGTACTAAATCATCAATCTTAGCCACAGTCTTAAGTTCTGCAGATAAATTGCTTATTATATCCACTATCTCGTTCTTAGCCTTATCTATGTCATCACTATTTCCCGTTGCACTAGATGCAGCCCCAAAGCCTTCAGGAAGAACAATTTCCGGAATCTTAATCTCCGGTATCTTTATTTCTGGAATATTAATCTCTGGCATCTGAATCTCTGGCATCTGAATCTGTGAAAAATCTAATTTTCCCAATGCCGATATCAGTTCATCATTGCTTTCCATATTCTTCTTAATTAATACTTTAGCTATATTCTTCTCATTCTCAATTATACTATTCTTATTCTTTTCAAATGCCTGAACCAACGCTTCCGTATTATCGTGAAGATTCTGATGAATGTCCTGCATAATATTCTTGCTGTTGATGTACATAGCTTTTTGAATCTTAATCATCTCTTCCATGCCCGACTCTTCCGGCTGAGATTTGCCTTCCCTATTGATACTGTTATAAATCTCATCAACAAGAAATGCCGATGCAACCACGAGTACAACACCAACTGCTCCTATAACCACATACTGACTGCTGTAATTAATAATAAAATATGTCTCCGTCATAAAGGAAACCAGTGCACATACAGCATAAATAATCATTAACATCTTCGAGGTATTTTTCTTCATTCTGCCACACTCCTAACATTCTTCAAGATATCTGTATAAATATAGAAATATTATACTATATATGAATGTAAAATAAAAGAAAGAATCTACACTGTATGTAAATTCTTCCCACGCCGTATTATAACACTCCCAGCAGGAATCGAACCTGCACCTTGCCCTTAGGAGGGGCATGTTATATCCATTTAACTATGAGAGCACACTGTGTTTTCATGTTGAAAACACAATTGAAATTATATCAGAACACAATCAAGAAGTCAATTTACTTCACAACAATGTTTGTGTCAAGTAAACGTTGGCAAATTTTTTACTGTTTTTCAAAAATGATATT
>CAZBKO010000004.1:18214-52621 GCA_964492545.1 uncultured Lachnospiraceae bacterium | reverse complement strand
CTATCTTTTAGCCGGTGCATTGGCCGTTAGTTCAGCCGAAGGCTGAACTGTAACAATTTACTCCATCTTTTGTAATCCCATTTATTGTCATATGACTGCCTTTGTGATATAATAGGACGATATAACTATTCAAGGAGAATATTTTATGATTAAAGAAGATAAAGTTAAGCTGATGACAAAGCTTGCCATGTATGAGCAGAATAATGGCAAGACGACAATAGCAGCAAGCAAGTATTATCGCACAGACTATATCAGCCTCAAGATGATTGAGACGGCAATAACCACATCTATTGGATATTTGCTGCTGATTGTTATTGGAGTACTTTTTAATGTTGATTATCTTTCTGAGCACATTGTAAGTATGAATCTCATTACTTTGGGAAAGAAATTAATTATAGGATATGTGATTATGCTGGTCTTATTTATGATTATTGCATATATTGTGTATAGTATCAGATATAATAAGATTAAGAAGAGCCTGTCTGGGTACGGAGAGAACCTTAAGGAATTGTATATGATGTACAAGAAAGAGGCTAACATGAAGAAGAAAGAGGAGACTAGAGCAGGAGGACATAATTATGATGAAACTACTGGTTTTTAAGGAACATTTAAAGAATATATATAGCAGGTATGGAACATATGTTAATCTGGCAATGAAGCTGTTCTCAGTGATTATTGCAATGATTATCATTAATTCCAATATTGGATATATGACGAGACTTAAGAATCCCGCAATAGTATTGGCGGTAGGCGTAATCGCTGCCTTTTTACCTAATGCAGTTAATATTCTTATAATTTCAATGGTAATAGTGGCACATTTATATGCTTTATTTACAGAGCTTGCAGTTGTTGCACTTTTGATAATGCTTGTTATGTATCTTATTTATTACAGATTTACACCGAAGGACGGATATGTACTTATTCTTATGCCTGTACTTTTTTTCCTTAAGATGCCATATATTGTTCCATTAATTATTGGCCTTGTGGCAACACCGGTATCAGTTATTTCTGTAGCTTTTGGTACTATGCTATATTATATTATGTTGTATGCTAAGAATCATGCAGCAACAATAACTAATGTGACAGACGATTCAGGAATTCAGAAGATAACAGCATTCCTTGATGGCATACTAAAGAACAAGGAAATGTGGATAATGATAATGGCATTTACCATTGTTGTGCTTCTTGTATATTTTATTAAAAGATTGTCTATTGATTATTCATGGGCAATTGCAATTGGTGTTGGCGGTGTAACTAATATAGTAATTATACTTATTGGTGAACTTGTTATGAACACAGAAGCAAGCATTCCTATTTGGCTTATGATATTGATGTCAGTTATATCAATAGGAATTGTATATTTATTGCACTATATGATTTTGTCTGTCGATTATACAAGAACAGAATATGTGCAGTTTGAAGATGATGAGTATTATTATTACGTTAAGGCAGTACCTAAGATTACTGTATCAACTCAGGATGTGAAGGTTAAGAGAATTAATGCAGGTAATGCAAGACGTAACAGAAGATAAATTTAGATATAATGAATGAAAGGATGTGAATATATGCAGCAGTTTCTTGACCTGATAGAGAATTTCATAAATGAATATATGAATCTGCCTAAGATTGGTATAACGGATGGCGTTGAGATTATTATTATTTCATTCCTTTTTTATAATGTTATGATATGGGTCAGAAACACGAGAGCATGGGCACTTTTTAAAGGTATAGCGGTGCTTTTGATATTCATATTGTTTGCTGCAATATTCAATTTAAGCACAATATTATGGCTGGCAGATAAGACCCTGAACGTGGGTGTCATTGCCATGATTATTGTTTTTCAGCCTGAACTTAGAAAGGCACTTGAGCAGATTGGACGAAAGAAATTATTTTCAGGTGTATTTTCTTTTGATGACGGACGTGGCGAGAATGAAAGATTTAGTGATAAGACTGTCAATGAGCTTGTTAAGGCAACATTTGAATTAGCTAAGACAAAGACAGGAGCACTTATTGTAATAGAAGAAGAGATATCACTTGCAGAATATGTAAGAACAGGTATTCCTATTGACTCATTAATCAGCAATCAGATATTGATAAATATTTTTGAACATAACACTCCGCTTCACGACGGAGCTGTTATTATAAGTGGAAACAGAATTGTTTCAGCCACATGCTATCTTCCATTATCTGACAATATGGAACTTAGTAAGGAGCTAGGAACAAGACATAGAGCAGGAACAGGTATAAGTGAGGTAACAGATTCACTTACAATCATAGTTTCAGAGGAGACAGGTAAGGTTTCCATGGCATATGCCGGAAAGCTTATCAGAAATGTTGATGGTGATACATTAAGAAAGAAACTTGTTGAGGTTCAGAATAAGACGGTTGATACTAAGCGTTTTAAACTTTGGAAGGGAAGACGTCGTAATGAAGAAACTGCTGACAAATAATATCGGATATAAGTTAATAGCACTAATATTTGCAGTCATGTTGTGGCTTGTTGTTGTTAATATCAGCGACCCAACGGTTACAAGAACGATATCAGGAATTCCTGTAACTAAGACAGATGAGAGTGTACTTACCAGTCAGGGTAAGGTATATGTTGTTTTGGAAGGCAGCACTGCGTCCATTAGTGTAAAGGGACCAAGGTCAATAGTAGATGAACTCGATTCAGACGATTTCATTGCCGAAGCACCATTCAGTGAGATGACTAATCTAAATGCAGTTCCAATATATGTAACCCACAAGTATTCAAAGTATGAGAAGAGCGTGGAGATTACTCAGAAGACAAGAACAATGGTTCTTAGTATAGAGAATATTAATACTAAATATTTTGATATAGACATTAACTTCGTAGGTGAGCCTGCCAGTGGATATACAGTTGGAAGCACCAAGCTTTCAACGACATTTGTTAAGCTTTCGGCACCGGAATCAATTCTTGAGCAGATTGAGACGGCTAGTATAGATGTGGATGTTACAAAGCTTAAGGGTAATATGCAGACAGAATCTGTAATAAAGTATTATGATGCTTCAGGAAACAAAGTTGATGTAGGTGAATATGCAAATGCAAGCGAGAAATCAATTGTTGTAAATGTGGTGATTTATCAGATTACGGAGGTGCCAATCACAGTTACAGTGACAGGAGAGCCGGCTGAAGGATATGAATATGTTTCAACGGAGTTAAGCCTTGATAAGGTAGCACTTGAAGGTGAGGACATTTCGCAGATAGACAGTATAGCATTGCCAAATGATATACTTGATATAACCGATGCAACAGAGGATGTGACAGTTGATATTGATATTTCACAGTATCTGCCTGCGGGAGTAAGACTTGTTGACAATGATAACAAGATGGTTACAATAACTGCAAAAATAGAAAAATATGTTACCGGAACTTACGATCTTCCAATAGAGAATATAGAGATGAGAAACGTACCGGAAGATGTTGAGGCAGAATTTGCAGATTCGTCAGCTAAGATTAAGCTGGTAGGTTTGCAGGAAAATCACAGTAACATTTCTATTAACGATATATTTGGATATGTTGATCTCAGTGGTGCAACTGAGGGAACAAAAGCTTACAGTGTTGTATTGGATTTACCGGATGAAATATCACTTGAATCCGATGTAAAAGTAAGAATAACTGTAACAAAGGAAAAAGAAACAACAACAAAAGAAACAGACAAAAGAGAGACTACCAGTAAGGAATCAACTACAGCAGAGCAGCAGAGTGAAACATCTACAGATGAAACGACTTCGAGTGCTGAGTAGCAGGGAAAGGAATGAGTGTAGAGATGGTAAGTATGGTGGTAAAAATCAAAAATCCTTCAGGACTTCATTTGAGACCGGCAGGGGTATTATGTAAGACTGCAATTGAATTCAATTCAAGAATAACCTTCAAATATAACGATGGCAGTGGAACGGCCAATGCCAAAAGTGTGCTAAGCGTGCTGGGCGCATGTGTAAAATGTGGTGACACAATTGAGTTTGTATGTGAAGGCGATGATGAAGAAAAAGCACTTGAGTGCATAAAAGAATTGGTAAAAAATGGATTAGGAGAATAGAAATGGGAAAGTATTTTGGAACAGATGGCTTCAGAGGAGAAGCAAATGTAGATTTAACTGTGGAGCATGCATACAAGGTAGGAAGATATTTAGGATGGTATTTTTCTAAAGAACATAAGGCAAGGGTAGTAATCGGAAAAGATACAAGAAGAAGCAGCTATATGTTTGAGTATGCACTTGTTTCAGGACTTACAGCATCAGGAGCAGATGTATATCTTCTGCATGTAACTACAACACCAAGTGTTTCATACGTTGTTCGAACAGAGCAGTTTGATTGTGGTATCATGATTTCAGCAAGTCATAATCCATTTTATGATAATGGGATAAAGGTAATCAATGGAAAAGGTCAGAAGCTTGAGGCAGAGATTGAGAACTGTATAGAAGCATATATAGACGGAACTTCAGAAGAAATACCATTTGCATTAAGAGAGAATATAGGTAGAACGGTAGACTATTCTGTTGGAAGAAACAGATACATAGGATACTTAATTTCGATAGCAACAAGATCATTCAAGGATATGAAGGTTGGAATTGACTGTTCCAACGGAAGTGCTTCAGCTATTGCAAAGAACGTGTTTGATGCACTTGGAGCTAAGACATATGCGATAAATAGTGAACCTGATGGAACTAATATCAACATGAACTGTGGTTCAACGCATATTGATGTGCTCAGCAGTTTTGTTAAGGAAAAAGGACTTGATATCGGATTTGCATATGACGGTGATGCTGACAGATGTATAGCTGTTGATGAGAACGGGGAGATTGTAGACGGTGATTCAATTATGTACGTATGTGGAGTGTACATGAAGGAACACGGACAGCTTGAGCACGACACGGTAGTAACTACTATTATGTCGAATATCGGTCTTTACCTTGCATTTGACAAGGCAGGAATTAAGTATGAGAAGACAGCCGTGGGCGATAAATATGTGTGTGAGAACATGATGACAAATGGACATTGCCTGGGTGGTGAGCAGTCAGGACATATTATTTTTCTTAAGCATGCCACAACCGGAGATGGAATTCTAACATCACTAAAGGTGATGGAAGCTGTTCTTGAGAAAAAGCAGTCATTGGGACAGCTTAAAAAAGAACTTAAAATATTCCCTCAGCTCTTGGTTAATGTTAATGTTCAGGATAAGAGCAAGGTATTAAATTCGCCTGAGATTAAGGAAATACAGGAGCAGATAGATAAAGAGCTTGGAAATGAAGGAAGATTATTACTAAGACCAAGTGGAACAGAGCCTCTTATAAGAGTAATGGTTGAGGCACAGACAGATGAGATTTGTAAAAAATATGTTGACCAGGTAGTTAATATTGTGGAGAAGGTTAAATAATGATATATAGAGAAGTGTCGATAGTTATCCCAACATATAAGCCTGATAATGACCTTGGACAGCTGCTTGACAGATTATCCAAGCAGGATTACCGCATCAAAGAGATTATTATTATCAATACAGACGAGATATATTTTGATGAGAGTATTTTAGATGGATTGGACGCAGAATTTGAGGATAAACTACAGATTGTTCACATTAAAAAAAGCGAATATGACCATGGTGGTACAAGAAATTTTGGAATGAATATGGCAAGCGGTGAGCTTGTTATGTTTATGACTCAGGACGCTATGCCAAAAGACAGGCACCTTGTCAGTACACTTGTGTCTGCATTTGAGACAGATGGTGTATATGTATCATATGCAAGGCAGCTTCCCAAGAAATCGTGTCATATTGTTGAACAGTATACAAGAGAATTTAATTATCCATATGAGGATATAATAAAGGATGCATCAACACTTGAGACCTATGGAATTAAGAACTATTTTTGCTCTGATGTATGTTCAATGTACAGGAAAGATAAGTTTGTTGAGCTGGGCGGATTTCCAAATCACATTATTTTCAACGAGGATATGATATATGCCCATAAGGCCATTGAGAATGGCGGTAAAATATATTATGCATCATGGGCCAGAGTGGTGCATTCACATAATTACACATGCATGCAGCAGCTTAGAAGAAATTTTGACAATGGTGTTTCACAGAGTATGCATCCTGAAGTATTTGAAGGAATTAAATCTGAGGGCGAGGGCATTAGGATGATTCGTGACACAGCAAGAAAATTAATAGATAACGGATACTGGTATGAGCTGCCGGGACTGATTGTCAAAAGCGGATTCAAATTTATCGGTTTCAGATTAGGTAAGAATTATAAGTCATTGAGTGAGAGCAGAATAAAATCTCTCACATCAAATATAGAATTTTGGAATAGTATGGAGGAAAAGTAATGTTAAACTATAAGAAATACAGAAGAGTTCCAGTTGTGGATTATCCTGAAAGGGAATGGCCTGACAAAGAGATAATGAAAGCACCTGTATGGTGTAGCGTTGACCTTAGAGATGGTAACCAGGCACTTATAGAGCCAATGGTTGTTGAAGAAAAGGTTGAAATGTTTAACATGTTAGTTAAATTAGGCTTTAAGGAAATAGAGATAGGTTTTCCAGCGGCTTCCCAGATAGAATATGACTTTTTAAGAGAGCTTGTAGATAGAAATCTTATACCGGATGATGTTGTGGTTCAGGTGCTTGTACAGTGTCGTGAGCATCTTATTGAAAGAACCTTTGAAGCATTGAGTGGAGTTAAGCAGGCTATTGTACATATTTATAATTCCACCTCTACATTACAACGTGATGTAGTATTTGGAAATCAAGCAAATTGCCATCGAAGGAACAAGAATGGTAAAGAAATATGTTAAGGATTTCCCAGGCAAAATCATTCTTGAATATTCTCCTGAAAGCTTTACAGGAACTGAGCTTGATTATGCACTTGAGGTATGCAGTGCAGTACAGAATGAATGGCAGCCAACAGTAGACAACAAGATAATATTTAATCTCCCTGCAACTGTTGAAATGAATACACCAAATGTTTATGCAGACCAGATTGAATGGATGAATAAGCATTTTGAGAATAGAGATACAATAATTCTAAGCGTACATCCTCATAACGACAGAGGTACAGGCGTTGCTGCAACTGAGCTCGCAATGCTTGCAGGGGCTGATAGAGTTGAAGGCACATTATTCGGAAATGGCGAGCGTACAGGTAACGTTGACGTTCTCAATGTGGCTTACAATATGTTTTCACAGGGAATCAACCCAGAGCTTAATCTTGAACACATTAATGAGGTAATTGAAGTATATGAGAGATGCTGCAAGATGCTTGTGGGCATGAGACATCCATATGCTGGAAAACTTGTATTTACTGCATTCTCAGGCTCACATCAGGATGCTATCAATAAGGGTATGAAGGCTATGAAGGAACGTCATCCTGATTATTGGGAAGTACCATATCTTCCAATTGACCCAAGTGATGTAGGTCGTGAATACGAACCAATCGTAAGAATCAACAGCCAGTCAGGCAAAGGCGGCGTTGCATTTGTAATGGACGAATATTTTGGATATAAGCTTCCAAAGAGAATGCACAAGGAATTTGCAGATGTAATTCAAAAGATTGCAGAAGCGCAGGGTGAGGTATCTCCAGAGACAATAATGGATAAATTTAAAGAAGAATATTTAACATATAAGACACCACTTGAATATCCATATGAATTTGTTGGATGCACAATCACAGACAGTGGAGAAGATTCAGCTGTTGAATTAACATACAAATACAAGAATGAACAAAAGATTGCGAAGTCAGCAGGAAATGGACCTATCGATGCAATAATTAAGGCACTTGCCAGTGAAAATGGCGTTGATGTATCTGTTAAGGATTACAGTGAGCATACACTTGGAGATGGCTCCCATGCGAGAGCTGCTTCATATGTGAAGCTTCTTGACAATGCATCACAGAAGTCTTCATATGGTGTTGGAACAAGTTCAAATATCACAAGAGCTTCAATACGTGCAATATTCAGCGCACTTAACAGAATAAACAGAAAATAGATGATTACGAGTATCTGCATTATTAAGCAGCGTGAGGTTAAATATGATTAAAGATAATCAGAAATATTTTAACAGGCTTCATCTGATAATGGACATGTTCATAGTAGCATTATCATATTGGCTTGCCTGGTACATCAAATTCAAAACAGAATTATTTGGAAGTGGTATCGAAACACTATCCTTTAGACAGTATATGAATGCACTGTTTTTTGTAGTGCCGGGATACATTATTCTATATACGGCATTTCATCTGTACACATCAAAACGTGTTCAGGGAAGAAGACTTGAATTTGGTAATATTCTAAAGGCAAATATTATAGGCTGGACGGTATTCCTGACAATATTATATTTGGCAAAGCAACAGGATTTTTCAAGAACAATGATTTTCATTTTCTTCTGTTTGAATGTTGCAAATGAGGTAATAGCCAGAACAATAATAAGAATTTGTTTAAGATCAATTAGAAAACGTGGATTTAATCTCAAACATATTCTGCTGGTCGGATACAGCCGTGCTGCTGAGGCATACATTGACAGAATTAATGCCAATCCTCAGTGGGGATATATTGTTAGAGGAATTCTTGATGATAAGGTTGAGAGAGGAACAATGTACAAAGGAGTCAAGGTAATTGGCCGAATTGATAATTTGTTTGTAATACTGCCTGAAAACAGATTGGATGAAATAGCAGTTACGCTTGGAATTGAACAGTACGGAAGACTTGAGGAAATTGTTAATCTCTGTGAAAAATCCGGAGTTCATACAAAATTTATTCCTGATTATAATAATATTATACCTACAAGACCATACACAGAGGATATACTGGGCTTGCCGGTTATTAATATCAGATACGTACCATTGTCCAATACAATTAACGCTATAGCAAAAAGAATTGTAGATATATTTGGTTCACTGTGTGGAATAATTATTGCTTCACCTATTATGATTATTACGGCATTACTTGTGAAATGTACATCAAATGGACCTGTTATATACAGACAGGAAAGGGTTGGACTCCACAATAAGAACTTTATGATGTACAAGTTTAGATCAATGGCGGTTCAGGCTCCCGGAGATGAAAAGACTAAATGGACAACCAAGGGTGATGCCAGAGTAACAACAGTGGGAAGAATTATTAGAAAGACAAGCATAGACGAGCTTCCACAGCTATTTAACATACTATTTGGAGACATGAGCCTTGTAGGACCAAGACCTGAGAGACCATTTTTCGTTGAGAAATTCAAAGAAGAGATTCCAAGATACATGGTTAAGCATCAGGTAAGACCGGGACTAACAGGATGGGCGCAGGTCAATGGACTACGTGGAGACACTTCTATAAAGAAAAGAATAGAATATGATTTATATTATATTGAAAACTGGACAATGGGATTTGATTTTAAGATTATGTTCCTGACTATTTTCAAAGGGTTTATTAACAAGAACGCATACTAAGAGAGTCTGTTGTGCACAGATTTAGGAGGAACAATGGCAGGTAAGAAGAAACTTTCGCTAAAGACCAAGCGTAAGATAAAGATGGGAGTACTTATAGCTGAAGGTATAATTTTGGCACTCTTTATAGCAATGATGGTATTTTATGTGTGGTATAGTATGAAATCCACCGAAGGCAAGTCAGAATTTAAAAAGAGCATGCTTGCAGATATAACCAAATGTTCAATTGGACGAAGCATAATCAGCTGTAATACGAAGGATATCTATGAAGAAAAGGTTATGGATAAGAACTTCGATAAGGACAAGGTAGTTGAAAATGAAGGCCTGGATAAGGAAAAGAAAGAGGGATACACAAATATTGCATTATTTGGTATCGACTCAAGAGGTGCAGAATTCGATGCTGCCACTCACAGTGACACAATTATTATAGTGAATATTAATAATGCCACAGGCGAAGTAAAGATGGTTTCTGTCTACAGAGATACAATGCTCGAGGTTACCGATCTGAATGGCAATGTATCGTATACTAAGGCTAATGCAGGATTCTTCAAGGGTGGTGCTGAGGGTGCCATAAATATGCTTAATACAAACCTTGATCTTGATATAACTGATTATGCAGTTGTTAACTTCTCAGGACTTATTAAGATTATTGATGCACTTGGAGGAATAGATACAAATATTACTGAAAAAGAGCGTGTTCTGATAAATGGATATATGACTGAAACAAGACAGATAACAGGAGAAAATGCACCTGATGTCACAAATAGTGGGGAAGTACATCTTACAGGACTTCAAGCAACAGCGTACTGCCGTATCAGATATACAGCATACTATTCACCAGATGGTAATGTTTACTATTATGATTTAGGAAGAACCGCCAGACAGAGATATGTGCTGCAGCAGCTACTTGCAAAGGCGAAGCAGGCAGGAACATCACAGCTTATAAGTATCACAAACAGTATACTTAACTATAACTCAGGCGAAGAGCGAATACTTATGACAAGCTTGTCATTTGATGAAATTATGGATTTAATACCAACAGTACTTGATATGAATCTTACAGCAAATACAGGGTTCCCATTTACATTGTCAACACCTACAATAGAAGGTGCAAGCTATGTTATAGCAAATGGACTTGAATATAATGTTTCGAAGCTTCATCAATTTTTATTTGGTGATAAGGATTATAAGCCGACACAGACAGTTAAATCAATAAGTGATTATATTATTAATTATTCCGGATGCTCTACACAGCTGACACCGGAGGATGAGTCAGCAAGTGTGGCGGCAGAGAATACACAGGAATCAACCAGTGCACAGACTACGGCACCGGCACAATAGAAAAAGTAAAAATGGCTGCAATGGAAATTTCTATTGCAGCTATTTTTACTTTTTGGGATACAACTAGTGTCTATATGTAGATAAAAAACAGCTTCACAACTATTACAAATTTAAAACACAAAAAGTACACAAAAGGTTAGTATACTTCAGTACATAAAGAAACAAAAAGAATCCTTTGGCGAGGTTTCTAATAGATTACACAGATAAGAAGGAGGATGTCAATATGGACAATAATTTTACAAATAACAATGAACAGAATATAACAGGTACACAGCCAATGTATCAGATGAATCAGGCACCGGTAGTGAAAGCACCAAAGAAGCCTAAGAAAAAAGGTGGATTTTCAAAATTTATGAAAGTAGTTGCATGTGCCGTATGCTTTGGATTCATATCTGGAGGAGTAATGTTTGGAGTTGAATGGGCAGGCGGAGAGCTTGTGAATAATGGTAATAGTACAAGCACTAATAAGGAAGTATCAACCACGAACACATCAACATCGAATAAGGTTGCAGTTACCAATTCAACAACAGATGGTTCATCGGCAACAACAGTAACAGATGTATCAGGAGTAGTTGATGAAGTAATGCCATCAATAGTAGCCATAACAAGTACACAGATAGTTGATCCGGGTTATTCATTCTGGTTCTCAGATGGAGGCTCTTATACACAGGAAGGTGCAGGCTCAGGAATTATCGTAGGCAAGAGCGATACAGAATTATTAATTGTTACTAACAATCATGTTGTAGCAGATGCTGATACACTTTCAGTACAGTTTATCAATGAGAAATCAGTTGATGCCTACATCAAAGGAACAGATGCAGCAAATGACCTTGCAGTAGTATCAATACCACTGGATACAATAGATTCAGATACAATAGATGCAATTAAAATAGCAACACTTGGAGATTCAGATTCACTTTCAGTAGGTGAAGGAGCAATAGCAATTGGTAATGCACTTGGATATGGTCAGTCGGTAACAAGCGGTGTTATCAGTGCAGTTAACAGAGAAGTTACAGTTGAGAATAACACACTTACTCTTTTACAGACAGATGCAGCAATCAATCCAGGTAACAGTGGCGGTGCACTTCTTAATATGAAGGGTGAGGTAATTGGTATTAATGCAGCTAAATATTCATCAGACAGTGTTGAAGGTATGGGCTTTGCAATTCCTATCTCATCAGCAAAAGAAATAATAAATAACCTTATGAATCAGGAAACTAAAATGAAGGTTGACGAAGCCAAGAGAGGATATCTTGGAATAAATGGAACAGATGTTGATTCTAATTCATCTCAGATGTATGGAATTCCAACAGGTGTATATGTATACAGCACAGTAGAAAATGGTCCTGCAGCTAAGGCAGACATCGTAAAAGGTGATGTAATAACTGCAATTAACGGAACAACTGTAACAACATTATCAGAGCTAAAGAGTGAGCTTGAGTATTACGAAGCCGGTGAAGAAGTAGAATTAACGGTACAGGTTCCTGAAGGCTCATCATACACAGAGAAAAAAATTACTGTGACACTTGAAAAATCAACAGAAACAAGCAGCAGTAATCAAAATCAAAAACAGCCTACTAACTAATTTTTTCATTTTCCTATTGGGTCACCTGAGTATTTCAGGTGGCCCTTCCTTTGTTCATGCGTTTGACAATTATTATGAAATATAGTACTATCACGAAAGTACAGTCGCAAATATGATATAGAGTGGAGAAAATATGAGTATTAATAAGAAAAGAAAAATAGCAATAGCAATAATAGTAGCATTAATTGTAGGTGCAGCAGCATTATACATATTTATGCCTAAAATATCAGCAAAGGCATCATCAATACGTTTAATAATGTACGATTATGATATAACAGAAGATAAGATTGATATCATTAATAATGCCACAGAATCTATGTGGGATCAATTTAGTGAGATATCAACTAATAATAAATTCACAGAAAATATGTCACATGGCAAGCTGTTCGAAGCAGTATATAAGATTGAGTTAGATAAAATAACTAAGGATAACGATTATATTGCATCAGCAAGCTATGAGATAGACCCTGAATATGAGAAACTTATTTTCTGTTACTCAACATGGCCTGATACCCCATTTAAGACTCAAGATGGTTTTGAAGGTCAATATTTTGTTACATTGACCGGAGTGTCGGAGAAATATAGTGAAGAACAGCTGGCAAACATTGTTGAACATATTACCATTCATCTGTCAGTTCAAGACAAGAACAATAAGATAAGTGATTTTACAATAAAATTTAAGAACATGACACCGGAAATTGTGGAGAATGATAAGGAAGCCATTGAAAATAGTGGTGGAACAATAATTGATAATCTCAATTAGAATGCAAAGGGGATAAAGATGTTTAGAATAAATGAATTATCGAAAATATATGGCAATGAAGAAAATGGCATCACAGTATTGAAAAATATTTCGCTTGACATTGCAGATGATGAATTTGTGGCAATAACCGGTATGTCAGGAGCTGGAAAATCAACATTGCTAAATATTATCAGTACAATCGATAAAGCTACATCAGGAACAATAGAGTTTAATGGAAATAGAATAGACAACATTTCACAACAGAAGTGTGCAGAGTTAAGGCTTAACAAATTTGGATTTATATTTCAAAAGTACTATCTGTTATCAACGCTAAATATATACGACAATATTGTTGTTCCTGTCGTTATGGCAAACAAAAATATTGATACCGATTATTTTGAAACAATAGTAGAATGGTTGGATATATGAAGGCACCTTGATAAAATGCCAAACGAATTGTCAGGCGGTGAGCAGCAGAGAGTGGCAATCGCAAGGGCTCTTGTTCACAAACCGGAAGTTATCTTTGCAGATGAACCCACTGGAAATCTTGATAGCACTAACGGAAATATGGTATTTGAATTGCTGATGCAGTGTTCTCAAAAATATCATCAGTCAATTATATTTGTAACACATAATGAAATATTTGCAGATAAGGCAGGTCGCAAAATTATATTGAAGGATGGTGAAATTATTGAAGACACCAAACTCAAATAAAATGCTTCACAAGAGTCTGTATTTTTCAAAAAAATATATAGCACTAATATTCATAATATGTTTTCTGGCAATGAATATATTTTCAGCATACGTTGTTTCTACAGAGACCAATAAACAGAATGAAATTGCAAAGGCAAAGGAAAAATACGGAAATTATGATTATGTAAAATATGTAGCTAGTTATAAGGATTTACAGAAGATAAAAAAGGACAAAGATATTGATAAGTATGTGTCAGTATTATTGGAAGATACAACAATAGATAATCGTTCAGTAGTTATGGAGTGGATAAATGAGGATGAACTAAAATATACTGATATCAAGCTGAATGATGGAACATTTCCAAATGATAGTAATGAGATAGCAATTGAAAACTGGTATTTGGTTCAACTGGGTATTGAGGCAGATAATTGCATTGGCAAAAAGATAGAAGTTTTAGATACAACCACAGGAACACATAATGAAAAAACAATATCTGGAGTGATAACAACATCAACTTCTGATACACAAATGGAAAAAGCTTTGGAAGGAATTCCAATAATCCTAGGGAATATATCCACATATAATAAGAAGGTAGATGACGATACATTCTTCAATATATATGTTATCCTAAAAAATCATAGAAATGCCCAGAGCATTGTTGATAAACAGCAGAACAATGAAACATTTTGTGAAATAAATGGTGTATTATATTATTATCGTGGATATGCAGAGTCGGCAGTATATGATACTCTGTTTAAGAATGTTATATTCTTATTAACTGTAAGTATATTGTTGGTATTTATATGTATTGCAATTAAAACCGTTATTGAGTTATGTATGTTAAAGTGGTCAGAACAGATTTCTATATTTAAGATATTAGGTATATCAGTAAAAAAAATAAAGTTTTGTGTTATAAAAATATTTATAAAGACAATATTATTGGCCGGTATATGTGGTATTTTATCAGGTATTGAGTTGGTAAATTTAGTTAACTATTTATCCATGAAGAAATATACTAATGTTGAAGATATAAGCATTTCCATACCATATACATTAGAATTTGGAATGTTGTGTATTATTATAATTCTTGCGTATTTTCAGCTGTCCGGAAAATTTGAAAAATTGCAGGAGAGTACGGCTTACAACTGTATTAATTACTGGAAACAGTCACTTAGAATAAAGAATAGACATTACGATAAATTGTTTAGTAGTAAATCTAATTGGACAATAAAAATAGCAATAAGAAATTGTTTTTTTCATAAGGGAAGAAAAATTATTCTTATGATTTGTATAGCACTTTCAATAATGGTTATCAGCATACTAAATGTTCAGGTTCAGGCAGTTAGTCCGCAGAGCGACAACAATGATAGCTTTAATTACAAAATACGAATAGAAAAGAATGGATTTTCGGATCAAACCGGATATATCAATAAGAACCTAAAGGAAGTATATAATTCTATATCAAAATATTTGTCAGATGAGGATATAGTAATGAATTATACAGAATATCGTGTATCATCAAAATTTAAATTAGGAAAAAAATATCTTACTAAAGAATACAAAAGAAATCTAAAGAACAACGTAATTACGAGAAATCAATTGATGGATGGTAGAAGCTATGTTGAGCAGCCGGCCCTTATAATGGCATATTCTGATGATATGCTTAAGGAATTAAAGAAAAGTGGCAAATGTGAAATTGATTCACTTGGTGACAATGAGGCTATCATTGTTAACAGAACAATTAATAGAAACCATACCTTTAGTGCTGAGTTAATTCCACCTATAGGTGAGAAGTATGTAAATTTGGCATATGGTTCAGGCACATCAAAAATTAAGGTTGTAGCAGCAAGTACGGATTCACTTGTATATCCGGAGTACGATGGTAATTATCTTCTTTTTATTATCAATGAGACTACATATAATAAATATTACAATCAAAGTGAGATATATGATTTTTATTTTAATACAGATGATGAAACAGTAATAAAAAATATTGAACAGAGGATTGCGGGAACAGAATTCTTTAAACTAGATAATTTAAAAAATGAGAGAATTAATCAGGAATCAAATAGACATCAATTTATAATACTATACTGTATTTCATTTATAACATTGATAATGTGTGTGTTTGCTAACATTATTATGTTGAATTATTTTGAAACTGATGTAAGAAAGCAGGAGTATAGTTTGCTGATATTATTGGGAATACCATATAAAAAGCTCAAAAAAATAATTATAGTTGAGGTTGGAATTATTTTTACTGGTGGACTGCTACTTGGCAGGTTGCTTAGTATGTTTATGGTTGAATATTTATATAATAACATGATTGTTGCTAGCAATAACATAGAAAAATATGTCGTTATTATGTCCACTGTTTTGATGATAATATGCATGATTATTTCAATAAAGTATATGTGGAATCGTGTAAAAAACATTTGCAGTATTTCTGAGGCAGGAATAAATTAACATGTTGTGCATTGATGTACTATTACAGGACCGTCGGATTGTTCCGGCGGTCCTTGGCTGTTAATATTGCATTTTTTGATAAAATACAGTATTATGTAATGTATTACAATATATACGGAGACTTCGGATACATTAATTTAGGTCTCAGAATGGAAGGTAAAGATGAAAGATAACGCATTTAACATAGTTGTAGGCCAGAGTGGAGGTCCGACAACAGTAATTAATTCAAGCTTATATGGAGTAATCAAGGAAGCAATAAGAACTCCGGAGATTGACCATATATATGGAATGATTAACGGAATACAGGGATTTATAGATGACAAGATGATGGACCTGGAAGTAGAGCTTGGTGATGAGTTAGAATTGCTCAAGAATACACCGGCTGCCTACCTTGGCTCATGCAGATACAAGCTTCCAGAGGATTTATCAGATAAGATTTACTCAGTAATATTTAATAAGTTTGAACAGCATGGAATCAAGTGCTTCATTTATATAGGTGGTAATGATTCTATGGATACAGTTAGCAAGTTAGCAGCATATGCAGGAAGAATAGCAAGTGATGTTAAGATAATAGGTGTACCTAAGACTATCGACAATGACCTTGTAATGACAGACCATTCTCCAGGTTTTGGCAGCGCTGCCAAGTATGTAGCGACAACAGTAAGAGATATAGTAATGGATGCTAATGTATATGACACTAACTCAGTTACAATTGTTGAGCTTATGGGCAGACATGCAGGATGGATAACAGCGGCCAGCGTACTTGCAAGAAAATATGTTGGAGATAATCCGGTGTTAATATATCTGCCGGAAGTTAATTTTGATGTTGAGCAGTTTGTAAAAGATGTTGAAATCAAGTTGATAAATACAACTAATGTAGTAGTTTGTGTATCAGAGGGAATCAAGGATGAGAACGGAAGATTTATCTGTGAATACTCGGGAGATGCAGGAACGGATACATTTGGACATAAGATGCTTACAGGATGTGGAAAATATCTTGAAAATGTTATTAAGGACAGACTTGGAGTTAAGTGCAGATCAGTAGAGCTTAATGTTACTCAGAGATGTAAGGCAATGCTTGCATCCCAGACTGATGTAAGTGAGGCTATCATGGCTGGAGCTTATGGAGTTAAGAGCTTTATGAACGGTGAGACAGGCAAGATGATAGCGTTTGTAAGAGAAGACACAGATGGATATTGTGTGAAATGCGAGACAACTGACTGTAGTCAGGTATGTAATCAGGAAAAGGTAGTCCCAAGGGACTGGATAAGCGAGGATGGAACAGATATACTCAAGCCATTTATCGATTATGCTATGCCATTAATACAGGGAGAAAGCAGACCGGATATGAAGGATGGTCTGCCAGTATATTGCTACAGAAAATAAGAAAGGCACAGGTAAAATATGACAGACGATAAGAACACACAGGTGATAGACAAGGAAGACGAATATGAAAATATCTGCTATATGTGCAGACGTCCGGAGAGTATCACAGGCAAAATGATTAAGATGCCTGGTAATATTTGTATATGCCCGGATTGCTTACAGCGAAGCTTTGATACTATTAATTCATCAGGCATAGATTTAAATAACATGGGTTCGGCAATTCCACCGGAATTCATGAATGCCCAATTTGCTAATATGAACAACTCTTCTAAGAATTCAGAAGGTGAAACATCAGATTCTGAAGAGGGTGAAGAAGGAAAATCACCTAAGATAAGCTTTATTAATCTTGCTGACTTGCAGGGGGGAATACCTGGAAGACAGAAGGTTAAGAAAAAGAAACCGGGTGAGAAGAAAGAGCCTCTAATCAAGCTGGAAGATATCCCTGCACCTCATAAGATTAAAGAGAAATTAGATGAATACGTTATAGGTCAGGATTATGCTAAGAAGGTTATATCAGTTGCAGTGTACAATCACTATAAGAGAGTTGCAACAAATACCATGAATGAGATAGAGATAGAGAAGTCGAACATGCTTATGATTGGACCAACAGGTTCAGGTAAGACATATCTTGTGAAGACACTTGCAAGAATACTTGACGTTCCACTTGCTATCGCAGATGCCACATCACTTACCGAGGCAGGCTATATAGGTGATGACATTGAAAGTGTTATATCTAAGCTCCTCGCAGCAGCTGATAATGATGTTGAAAAGGCAGAGAATGGAATTGTATTTATTGATGAAATTGATAAGATAGCTAAGAAGAAGGAAACTAACCATAGAGATGTAAGCGGCGAAAGTGTTCAGCAGGGATTGCTTAAGATTCTTGAAGGCAGTGATATAGAAGTACCTGTCGGCGCAAATAGTAAGAATGCAATGGTACCACTGACAACTATCAATACAAGAAATATTTTATTTATATGTGGAGGTGCATTCCCAGATCTTGATGAGGTTATCAAGGAGAGACTTAACAAAGAATCTTCTATTGGATTTAAGGCAGACCTTAAGGATAAGTATGATAAGGAAGACAATATTGTCAAGAATGTGACACTTGAAGATCTTAGAACTTATGGAATGATACCGGAATTTCTCGGCCGTCTTCCGGTTATTTATACATTGGATGCATTATCTAAGGAAATGCTTGTAAAGATTCTAAAGGAACCTAAGAATGCCATTCTTAAGCAGTACCAGAAGCTTCTTGAGCTTGATGAAGTCAAACTCGTGTTTGATGACAGCGCCATTGAGACAATTGCAGAGATGGCACTTGAGAAGAAGACAGGAGCCAGAGCCTTAAGAGCTATAATTGAAGATATAATGCTGGATATTATGTATGAAATCCCTAAAGATGATAACATTGGAACTGTTACCATCAATAGAGATTATATTGAGAATAAAGGTGTACCTGTAATTGAAATGAGAGGCTAATCATTTCTGATTATATCAAATGAATTAATGCATTGAGAAGACCATATCCCAACCTGTTGTTGGGATATGTTTCGTTAGGGACTCTCGTTGCACCTCTAATAAGATAATTTTTTAGAGACAGACCATTTAAATTGTTGGCTCTATCAAGCTCTATTGCCCATGTCATAAATTGACTTGCAACACCGGCAGTTATGGCAGCAGCAATACTCGTTCCGCTTCTGGTAGTATAGCCTCCACCCGGAATAGGTCCATATACATTTACACCCGGGGCAACAAAATCAGGCTTAACAGCGCCATTTATACTATAACCACGCCCTGATGACAGATACAGTGAGTTGTTAAAATGGTTATAAGCGCCTACAGACATTGGATACAATGTTGATGATGGAGAGGTAAGAGTTACATCAGGTGTTGATTCTAGAAAGTATGTGCCCTCATTAACGAATTGGCTTATTGGAAGCCACATATTAAAACGACCTGAAATATTGTTTTTGGAGTAAACGCGTATTTTCCATATGCCTTCGGCAGGAGTTATGAATCGTATAAGAATCAGCTCTGAGCCCGATAGATTTTCAACTAGTGCATATTCCACCACGAGAACAGTGTTGTCAAAGAGGAAGGAGTAGGAATCACTTTGACCAAGGCGGGCAGGTATTCGTGGAACTGATTCTCCTGATGGAGATATAAGTGCAATAGAAAATATTTCAGGCGGCTGTCCCCAAAGCTCAAGTGTAAAGCTGCTTTCACCGGCGGCTATTCTAAGCTCAACCTCTGTGTAATCTTCGTCAGCCAGCACAATGCCAGAGAAATGCTTTCTTGAATCTCCTTCATTTCCAATGGGAAGACAAATTGCACAGCCGGATTTTTGTGAATTTTGATTAAGCATTTGTGAAAGAGGTGAGGCTCCGGTGTGGGCTCCCTGAGAGGAACCAAGGCCTATACAAATTACGATAGGTCTTTTTATTATTGTGGCACAGCGAAGCAGAAAATACACGGCACTCATAATGTCGTCCTCCTGAAAGCATTCGACATCATCAGGAATAAGAAAATATCTTCGAAGATAAGATTTTGCCTGCTTTAGCTTTACAATAAGAAGCTCAGAATCTGGCGCAACACCTGTGAAATCAGACTCTTCTATAACGCTTCCGGCACAGACCCCTGCAAGAAAGGTTCCATGGCCATTTGTATCAGTTGAAGGAACAACGTTTAGCGGAGTTGATGCATTTATTGCTCTGTTTATAGCAGTATAGTCATAGGTGGTTCCAAAAGGAACATCAATAAATTCTGTTTTATCTGGGGGAGCTTCGATAGTTTGATCCCAAATAGCCCGAATTCTCGTGCTGCCTGACGAATCAATAAAAGCAGGATGAAGGTAATCAATTCCCGTATCAATCATGCCAATTAACGTTCCCTGACCACGCAGTGAAAGGGAAGGGAGATTTTGCAGCCGTGTGGCATTTACCGCATCCACGGCAGAGGTGTCCATGAGACCAAAGAGCTTTGGAATTGTAGAATATGGTATCTCTGATAATTCAATTGATGATATGGAGTCGAGGGGCTGATAAAGTATAGCGAAATTGCCAATATTTTGAATGCAGCTATCAGAGAATGCGTTTAGATAATCACTGGTAATGGAGCTGAGTTCAAGAATAAAATTGGCATAATTTTCTGATGTAATAGTACTGGAATAGTTATTGTTATCCATAAATTTTTATAATCTCGAAAATCATTGAAATTATTATAATATATGTTTATAATAAGCATTGCATTCAAAAAACCAGAGAGGAAAGATGAACATGAAAAGAATTACTAAGTTACTGCTGTTTGCACTATTATTAACAATAGTGTCCACAACGAACGTAAAGGCTGAGGGCGAAGGTCTGACTGTCTACTATTACAATTCATTAGGTTGGGATAATGTATATGTATATTCATGGTCAGAGAATTCTAACGCACCGGAGATGACTGAGATGGAAGCTCAGGAGAAGAAGAACTGGTATGCGTTTACATTCGATGAATCAATGGGAGATAATATTGAATTTCTGTTTTATAACGGAGAATGGGGTGAAACTAATCAAACACAGAATCTCAAGATTGAAGATGGAAAGTCTATGTACTACTATTCTAAGAAAAATTTAGTGGAGAATAGTAATTCCAAGGCTGCTGAGACTATGGGATTTGCCAAGAAAGCTGATATGGTAGCAGATTATAAGGAATACAAGGCTGAGAAGGCAACAGAAGAAGATAATACCAAGGAAGCTAAGATATACTTTAGAAATGATAAGAATTGGAGCAAGGTATATGTCTGGGCATGGAATGCAGCAGATGGCTCTAACATATTTTCAGGAAAATTTCCGGGTGAAGAGATGGAGAAGTACAATGATGAGTGGTATGTATATACTGTGAAATGTGCGGATGCATTTAAATGTCTGTTTAATAATGGCAGCAACGTAGTTGTTGAACAGACAGGTGATTCATCGGAAATCAGACCAGGTGGAACATACTGGGTAAGAACTGCCGGAGATAATGAGGTTGAAGGCGTTGATGGTATGGGTGGAGGATATCAGATTGTAGTACATGACGCTCCACAGGTTGGATGGCCGGAAGGCAAGCAGCTTACAGCTGAGGAGATTGAATCTTCAAAAGAAGCAGCCAAGCTTGCTAATAAGACGACAACCAAGAATAACAATTCTTCAATATTTATTTTTATCATAGGAATTGCTGTCATAATAGTTATTGGTGTTGTGGTAAATAATAACCATAAGAAGAACAACAGAGTTGCATAATTACATATAGTTCATCGTATAATAGAGTAAAGTATTGTTACGGTGATGTTGTGAAAAGTAAATATATTAATACATGCCTTGTTATACTTGGCATGGTGCTTCTTGGAGCCATTTTCTTCGAGAATCAGTTATCTACATCAGAGGCAAACGCGTCAGCAGGTACGCGGCAACTTCCAATTTACTGTGTTGATACTGAGGAGAAGAAGGTGGCTCTTTCTTTTGATGCTGCATGGGGAAATGAGGATACTAAAGAGATACTGAGTATCCTTAAAAAAGAGAATGTAAATGTAACTTTTTTTATGACAGGAGGATGGATTGAGTCATATCCTGATGACGTAAAGGCCATAGCCGCAGCAGGTCATGACCTGGGAAATCATAGCGAGAATCACAAGAAAATGTCAACTCTAAACAGCACAGAGTGCGAACAGGAGATAATGAAAGCTCATGAAAAGGTTAAGGAGCTGACGGGTCAGGAAATGACGCTGTTTAGACCACCATATGGTGATTATAATAATACTCTCATTGAGACTGCAAATACCTGCGGATATTATGCAATACAATGGGATGTGGATAGTCTTGACTGGAAAGATTATGGAATAGAATCAATAGTAAATACAGTGCTTAATCATAAACATTTAGGAAATGGCTCGATTATTTTGTGTCATAATGGAGCAAAGTATACAGCAAAAGCTCTTCCAAAGCTTATTTCAGGACTTAAGGAAAAGGGCTACAATATTGTGCCTATATCCGAGCTGATACATAAAGACAGCTATCATATGGACCACGAGGGAAGACAGATAGCGGATAAGTAAGAATCATAATTAATAAGCCGGGCTTTTAATGCCCGGCTTAAGTGATTTTACAACGTGTTTAATTGATAAAATTTATGGAGCTTCTGTAGTCTCCTCGGGATTAACAGTACTCTCGGTATCCGGAACAGTAGTTTCGGTAGCTTTAGTAGTAGTTTCCTTTGGCTTGGTAGTAGTCTCCTTAGGTTTAGATGTAGTAGTTTCCTTAGGTTTAGAAGTAGTAGTCTCTTTAGGTTTAGAAGTAGTAGTCTCTTTTGGCTTAGAAGTAGTGGTTTCTTTAGGCTTAGAGGTAGTAGCTTCACTAGAACCTTTAACTGTAATTGTGATAGTCTTGTCTGCTGTTCTGCCAAGAAGATCTGTCACTGAATATGTAATAGTGTATTTACCTGCTTTATTTGTATTGACATTTCCATCGATTTTGATAGAAGAAGTAATATCATTTAGGCAGGAATCTGTAGCGGTAACACCCTTTGTAAGATTAATTGAGCTTCCGGCTTTAATAGTCTTATTTCTGGCACCCTTGATTGAAGGCGTCATAGTATTCCATGGATTAGCTTCGTCAGGATCAAATGGGTCCCAGCCTGAATATGCGTGGTTAGCAGGTATTTTTATGGTTGCCGGTTTGCCAAGCGGACCAGGTGATGAAGTATCATCATAGATTACAACAGTTGTGCCCGATGGACAATTATCAAACAACCACTTGGCATCCTTAACACTCAGTCTGATACAGCCAAGAGAGGCAACCTCACCGAGCTTATTGTACTGATCTGTTTCAAGAGAATCCTTTGATTGTCTGTATGAAGGTACGGAATGGAACATAATCGGACCATCAATTCTGTATGCATACTGTCCGTATGTGCCATCAACCATGAGACACCATTCATATTTTCCACTGGTTGTAAATGTACCAAGAGGTGTATCTCCAACATTCTTTCCTGTAGAGCATGTAAATGCAACATATGGAACTGTAAATTCACCCTTATCATCCTTAGTATATACTGTTACGCAGTTCATAACACGATTAACCTTAACAAGGTATGGATAGTCAGATGGCTTGGCAGTGGCCTCCTCAGGGGAAGTAGTTTCATCTGACTGACCATCCTGATTGCCCTCTGCAATTGTAGTGTCGTTAAATTTATCATCTGTAGTTTCTGTAGGTGCAGTTGTCTTGTCTGAGGAAGTCTCATCTGTTGAAGTAGTCTCTTCGGTGTCCTTAGATTCTCCCATAACATACGTTTCAGTAGTCTGAGTGCTGTCATCCTTTTTTGAATTGACAAGCAGTACACAAATTACTGTAAACATAATAATAGCAACGCATAGCGCACCAGTAAAATACTTGTTTCTTCGTAACCAACTAATAATATTGTTCATATTAATTAACCTTTCTTATGTATGATAATTTCTAAAGTAACATTGTAACTTGCACAAGAGAATAAATCAATACCCAAATAAGTATTGACATTTAACGTTAAACGTGTTATAAATACATATAGTTTAACGATATACCAAAGGCGCTATAAATTATGTAATTTAAACCTGTTGTAGTGTCTTAAGTTTTACAACATAACTATTTGCGCAGGAGCATCGCAAATAGTGTTTATGGCAGAAGCGAAATCGCCTACGCGAATTTCACTTCGCCCTGTCGCATTAAATATGCTCCAGAATGGAGAAAATTATGAGAAAAAAAGTGTTAGCAGTATTGATGTCTGCAGCAATGGCGTTTTCGCTGGCTGCATGTGGAAGTGGGGATTCTACAAAATCAAATTCAGATTCCGGTTCAGGGTCTGATGTAAAGGATGTAAGTTTACTAGTATGGTCACCATCGGAGGATCAGTCAGCTGATTACGGTGAATGGCTGCAGACAATGTGTAAACAGTTTAATGAGGAGCATAAGGAGTGGAACATTACATTTACATACGGTGTTGGTTCGGAAGCCGATGTTGATGGAATGATTTTGCATGATCCGGAGGCAAGTGCCGATGTATTTATGTTCTCTAACGATAAGCTTGCAACATTGGTTCCAGCTGGAGCGATTGCAAAAATTGGCGGAGAAACATTAGAAGAAATCAAAAACACAAATTCACAGGCAATTGTAGATTCTGTATCAGTTGATGGTTCGGTATATGGTGTGCCATTTACAACAAATACATGGTTCATGTACTATGATAAGAGTGCATTCACAGAAGATGAAGTTAACAATCTTGACAAGATGCTTGCCAAAGATAAAATTTCCTTCCCTCTTACAACAGCCTGGTACCTTGCATCAATATATGTTGCAAATGGATGTACTTTCTTTGAAGACGGAACAGTGAACGATGCAGGAATTGATTTTAGCGGAGATAAAGCAACACAGGCTACAGAATACCTCATTGATTTACTTGGAAATAAGAACTTTGTAGTAGATGGTGATGGCGCAGGAATTGCAGGAATTAGAGATGGTTCTATCAAGGCAATGTTCTCAGGTTCTTGGGATTATACAGGAGTTAAGGAAGCGCTTGGAGAAAACTTTGGAGCGAAATCACTTCCAACAGTTACAATAAATGGTGAAGATAAGCAGATGATGGCATTTGCCGGTTCAAAAGCGCTTGGCGTTAATCCAAATTCAAAAAATCCAGAGGTTGCAGTTGCTCTTGCAAAATATCTTGGCAGTGCAGAAGCTCAGAAAGCTCACTATGAAATGAGAAACATAGTACCTTGTAATACAGAACTTCTTGAAGAGGAAGCAATTAAGAATGATTTACTTGTTGTAGCTCAGAATGACACATTCGAAAACACATCAATAATCCAGCCGTTTGTTGAAAATATGAATAAATTCTGGGATCCAGCTTTGAATTTTGGTATTTCAATTCAGAATGGCGAGGTAACTAAGGATAATGCAGCAGCTAAGACAGAAGAACTTAACAAGGCACTTAATTCATCAGATATTGAATAATGGAGGCCTAAAGTGAAAGAAAACACACACAAAATAAGTGCAAATACAATAGCATCTATATTTGTAATGGGATTTAGCAATTTAAGACACAGACAGTTTGTGAAAAGATTGATATTTCTTGGAGCGGAAATAATTTACATATTATTTATGCTTCTTTCAGGAATAAATAATCTCGCAAACCTGATAACGCTCGGCGAGAGTGAGCAGCAGGAAGTTTGGAACGAAGCTAAGGGCTGCTATGAGTATACGGCAGGAGATAACTCTCTTGTTATGCTATTACTTGGAATTGCAACTATATTCATAACTATTGCCTTTGTATATTTGTGGTGGGTGTCAATCAGAAGTGGTCGACATGTTGAACGCCTGGCAAAAGAAGGAAGTCATATAAATAAGTTTAAGGAAGATATAAAGTCCCTTCTAGATTCTAATCTTCATAAATCACTTCTTCTTTTACCAATCAGTGGGATATTGATTTTCAATATCCTGCCATTGGTGTTCATGATCAGTATGGCATTTACCAATTATAGCAAAGTTGATGATCATCTTGTGATATTTGACTGGGTTGGACTTAAGACCTTCGGTAAAGTCCTTAATTTCGGCAGCTCCTTAGGTAAGACATTTTGGGGAGTGCTTGCGTGGACAATGATTTGGGCATTCTTTGCTACCTTTACAAACTACATTTTTGGTATGATACTTGCTATTTGCATAAATAGAAAAGAAACTAAATTCAAAAGCTTCTGGCGTTTTGGCTTTGTCCTGTCAGTTGCAGTTCCGCAGTTTGTATCATTGCTTATAATGAGAACGATGCTTCAGCCAAATGGAGCAGTCAACGTGATACTTAGAGAGCTGTGCATAATCGGTGCAAGTGCATCATTGCCATTTCTAACAAACGCAATGTGGGCAAGAGTTACTGTAATAATTATTAACCTGTGGGTAGGTGTTCCATTTACAATGCTTCAGGTTACAGGAATACTACAAAATATTCCATCAGAACTATACGAATCAGCTAAAGTTGATGGTGCTAATTCCGTTGTAATTTTCTTTAAAATTACATTACCATATATGCTGTTCGTAACAACACCATATTTAATTACAACATTTACAGCAAATGTAAATAACTTCAATGTAATTTACCTACTGTCAGGTGGTGCTCCAACGCCGGTTGGGCAAACGGCAGGAAAAACAGACCTTCTGGTTACGTGGCTGTATAAGCTGACTATGGATAAGCAGTATTACAATTTAGGAGCTGTAATTGGTATTATGACATTTATCGTTCTTGCTATCTTATCATTAGTAGCTTACAGAAATACTGGTTCATATAAGAACGAGGAGGGCTTCCAGTAATGAAAAAAATAAAAGTAAAAAATATTTTAATTCATATAGCGCTTGGATTATTACTGCTTATTTGGGTTTTCCCAATTATTTGGGTGGTATTGACAAGCTTTAGAGGTGAGCAGGGGTCGTATGTGTCAAGAATTATTCCAAAGACATTTACACTTCAAAACTACACAAAATTATTAACAAACACAAACATATTTAATTTTAAGAGGATGTTTTTTAACACGTTAATTGTTGCAATATTCTCATGTATTATTTCAAGCTTCTATGTTTTAGCTGTATCGTACACAATGTCACGACTCAGATTTAAAATGAGAAAAAAATTCATGAATATTGCCATGATTCTTGGGCTGTTTCCGGGATCAATGTCAATGGTTGCAGTGTATTACATTCTTAAAACAATAGGGTTGTCTGAGGGAAGTATGATTAGAGTTGCACTCGTCCTGGTGTATTCGGGAAGTGCAGGTCTGGGATTCTACATCGCGAAAGGATTCTTTGATACGATACCAAAGGCAATCGATGAAGCAGCTTATATCGATGGCGCAACGAAGTGGAAGGTATTCACACAAATTACCATTCCACTTAGTAAACCAATTATTGTATACACCATATTAACTTCTTTTCTTGGCCCATGGCTTGATTTTATTTTTGCAAAGGTTATTTGTAGAGATAAAGCAGACTACTACACGGTTGCCATCGGCCTATGGAAGATGTTGGAGAAAGAGTACATTGATAAATGGTACACATGCTTTGCCGCAGGAGCAGTACTAATATCAATACCTATATCTATATTATTCGTTAAGATGCAGAAATTCTATGTTGATGGATTGTCTGGATCGGTAAAAGGCTAGTTTTCATGCCTTCTCCTTTGAAAAACCCCGTCGGAATGTTGAACCGACGGGGTCTTTTAGTTATTAATTGTCTTTACTGAAGTTCTTTCAATAATATGTACATCTGTAATTACAGGCTCTGATGAGACTTTTTTGCCTGAAATCTTTGCCAGCATAAGCTGAACTGCTGTCTCGCCCTTTAGCTTGATATTCTGATTAATACTTGTAAGCTTAGGCTGGGAAAAATTACAGATAGGAAGGTCATCATATCCAACGATGGATAAATCATCAGGAAAAGCAATACCTTCTTCGCGTCCACCCTGAATAATTCCCAAAGCACACATATCAGAAGTGGTGACAATTGCCGTAATGTCCGGATGTGTTTTTTTGATGGTATGACCAATCTCTATACCATGATAATAGTCTGGTGGAACATCAATGGAGTTATGGGGATTAAATTCTATACCATGGTCCTTTAGGGCATCAAGATATCCATTTCTTCTGTGAGTAAGAAGGCGGTTTCCTTCGTGCTCAGCGACAAAAGCAATATTAGTATGACCATGTTCAATCAAATGTGTGGTTGAAAGGTAACAGCCCTGGTAATCATTAAATCTGATACACAAAACATTATCAATAGATGCATAGCTGTCCATCAATATGAAATTCTTATCCTGGTAGCCTTCAATCTTTGGAACACTTCTATCAAAAAGTGGAAATAGAAAAATGGCACCATCAACATGCCATGTCTTATATATAACTGTAACATCCTCCGGATTATATACAGTTCGCAGCATTGTGAAATAACCATTAAGCATAAGCTCACGCTCAATAACCGAGAGAAGCTCAGCAAGATAAGGGTTTGAAATAGATAATTCATCAATATTATCTGAGTAAGGCAAAACAATTAGAATAATGTGAGAAGAGCTGCCGGAAAGTGCACGTGCAGACAGATTCGGAACATAATGGTTACGTTTAACCGATTCATTTACCTTTTTAATTGTTTTTTCAGATACCTTAGAATGCTTTCCATTAATAACATTGGAAACGGTCATAATACTGACCCCACATTCCTCAGCAATATCTTTAAGTGTCATATTGACCTCCTAGCATCGTAATGTCCTAATTAATTAAAATAAAAACTAAATAGTACTTTACCATATTATACAAAATAATGCAATAAAACATTGACACAAAAATTGCTCTAAAGTATAATAAAACATGAAGGTATATCGGTAAACTACATATAGCAGAAAAGGAGCTTTTATGAGAAAAAAAAATTCAAAAACTAATAGTGCTACTGTTAACAGCGTTACTTATGTTTACAGGTTGCAGGGGAAACAAGACTAACGATAGTAGTACGGGAGAGGATAGTACTATATTGAACAACGACACAGCAAATAACAATGTTAAGGACAATGGACTTGCAAAGAGCATTGAAAATGGCGCAATACTTCATTGCTGGAGCTGGTCATTTAATACAATTAAGGAGAATTTATCAGAAATAGCGGCAGCAGGATTTACTTCAATTCAGACATCGCCTATAAGTCAGTGTCTTGTGGGAGAAAATGGTGGAATGGAGATATATGGAGCCGGAAAATGGTATTTTCACTATCAGCCAACTAAATATGTTATAGGAAATTATCAGATGGGCACTGAAGCTGAATTCTCAGCAATGTGTGAGGAAGCACACAAGTATGGTATTAATGTAATAGTTGACACTGTTATAAACCATTGCACCTCAGAATATGATTCAATTGATGCATCCCTGACAGAAATAGAGGGTGGCGGTTTCCATGCACAGGATGGAAATTGGTCAGAAACAGACAGATTTGAAGAAACACAGTACGCTTTATCAGGACTGTGGGACTTGAATACACAGAATGAAAATGTACAGCAGCTAGTTAAGAAGTTTCTTGAGTCATGTGTTGCAGCAGGTGCAGATGGATTTAGATATGATGCAGCTAAGCTAATAGAGCTTCCGGATGATACTTCAAGTAAATACAGTGATTTTGCAAGCGACTTCTGGCCTGTAGTTCTCGACAATGGAGCAGCATGGCAGTACGGTGAGGTTCTTCAGGAAGGCGGAGCAATTACATACAGTGACAGCTTCACAGGCGGATATGACGATTCAGTAAGCAGCAGACTTTCAGCATATCAGAAATATATGAGCACCACTAACTCAATGTATGGCTGGAGAATAAGAGATGCAGTTAACAATAACAATCTTTCCACAGATTTTATAGCTGATTATCTGCTGCCACAGGGAGCATCATCAGAAAAGGTTGTAACATGGGTAGAATCACATGATAATTACTGTAACGATGCTTCTTATACAGAACTTGATACTCAGGAAGTAATAGAGGCGTGGGCAGTTATAGCAGCAAGGAAGGACGGAACACCTTTATTCTTTGACAGACCTGCCGGAAGTACAGAGAGCAATCCATGGGGAGAAAATGTATTAGGTGCTGCAGGAAGTAATATGTACAAGGATGCACAGGTGGTGGCAGTTAACTTCTTTAGAAATGAAATGGGAGATGCGCAGGAGTATCTGTCAAATTTAAATGGCAACAAAGAAGTATTAATGATTGAAAGAGGAACTGCAGGAGCTGTAATAGTTAATTCATCTGATGAGGATATAGTAATCGATGGTGCTGCTGTACAGTCAATGGCAGATGGAACATATACAGATCAGGCATTTGGCGGTGAATTTACAGTGAAAGACGGGAAAATATCAGGAACTGTTAAGGCAGGAAAGGTTGCCGTGGTATATAATCCTCAGTCAGAAGGACTTACATTTAAGCCTTCAATAGAAAGCTCAATGATGAGTGGATATTTTCTTACAGATTCAGTGGATGTAACACTTACATTTAGAGGCTGCGACAAAGCTGTGTACACCATAAATGATTCTGATGCCACAGAGTTTAAGAATGGAGATATTGTTACATTAGGTAAGGATGCAAAGGTTGGAGACAGCATAAAGCTTGTGCTGACAGGAACAGATGAGTCTGGAAATGAAATACGTGAAGAGTACACCTACGACAAGAAGCAGGCAGCAGGAAATACAGTTGTATATTTTGATGTAAATGCCATGCCATCATGGAATGGCGGTAAGGTTAACGTATATATTTATAACGGCGATGCAACAGTAACAAATGGAAGCTGGCCGGGAGTTGAGATGGAAGATACAGGAAACGGTATATACAAATACATTCTTCCATTTGAGCTTGAAGAATCAAGCAGCAATGTTATTTTTAATAACGGAAACGGCGGCGATGGCAATCAGTATCCAACGGCAGCAGGACTTGTATTAGACCCTGGCAAACAAATGATATATAACAGTGGTGGTCAGTGGACAGAGTACAAATAAAAAACTTGACAAATTAATAGTACATTGCTATAGTTTTCAGTAGACAACGGCGTTCTAACAAGGAATTAGAACGCAGTTTTTTCATTTTTAATGTGGAGGTAAAAGTAATGAAGTACACAAAACAGCAGATTATTGATATGGTCGAAGAAGAAGATGTAGAATTCATAAGACTTCAGTTTACAGACATTTTCGGTACTCTAAAAAATGTTGCCATAACTGCAAGTCAGTTGGAAAAAGCACTTGATAATAAGTGTATGTTTGATGGTTCCTCTATTGAAGGCTTTGTAAGAATAGAAGAATCAGATATGTATCTCTATCCTGATATGGATACATTTGAAATATTTCCATGGAGACCACAGCAGGGTAAGGTTGCAAGACTTATTTGCGATATTTACAATGCGGATGGTACACCATTTGAGGGCGATCCAAGATATGTCCTTAAGAAGGCAATTAAGAAGGCACAAAGCATGGGCTATGAATTTGCAGTAGGACCTGAATGTGAATTTTTCCTATTCCATACAGATGATGATGGAAATCCAACAACGCTCACTCACGAAAAGGCAGGATATTTTGATTTGGGTCCAATTGACCTTGGTGAAAATGCAAGACGTGATATGGTTTTGAACCTTGAAAAAATGGGATTTGAGATAGAGGCATCTCATCATGAGGTTGCTCCTGCTCAGCATGAAATAGATTTTAAGTACGATTCAGCATTGAAGACTGCTGATAATATTATGACATTTAAGCTTACTGTCAAGTCAATAGCAAAACGTCACGGATTGCACGCTACATTTATGCCAAAACCAAAGTACGGTATTTGCGGTTCAGGAATGCATACAAATATGTCTCTGTCCAAGGACGGAAAAAATATTTTTGCAGATGAAAATGATGAAATAGGACTTAGCAGGGAAGCATATTATTTTATAGGAGGAGTGATGAAGCACATAAAGGGTATGGCTGCCATTACTAATCCATTGATTAACTCTTATAAGAGACTTGTTCCAGGCTATGAAGCACCTGTATATATTGCGTGGTCTGCCAAGAACAGAAGTCCCCTTATACGTATCCCGGCTGCAAGAGGGGAAGGAACAAGAGTTGAGCTTAGAAGCCCTGATTCAGCATCAAATCCATACCTTGTTCTTGCAACATGTCTGATGGCAGGACTTGAAGGTATTGAGAAGAAGATAATGCCACCAAACAGTGTGGATAAGAATATTTTCTCAATGTCTGAGGAAGAGAAGGATGAGCTTGGTATTGAGAATCTGCCTGTGAATTTATATGAAGCTGTTAATGAGCTTGAGAAGGATGAATTTATTAAGGAAGCATTGGGAGAGCATATCTCAGAGAAATATATAGAAGCTAAGAAACACGAATGGGAAGAATACAGAGCCCAGGTAACAGATTGGGAAATTGACCAGTATTTATATAGAATTTAGGTAAAATTACAATCTGAAACTGGAGGTGAGATTCATTTGGTAAGTATAGTTGTTGTATTTCCAAAACCTGATGATGGGAAAGCAATCAGGTCTTTACTTGTGCGGCACGGATTCGATGTCGCAGCTGTATGTACCAGCGGGGATCAGGCTATGAATTTCATAGATAATCTAGACTATGGAATTGTAGTGTGTGGTTATAAATTCAATGATATGATGTACTCGCAGCTTAACGAGAATCTCCCGATTACATTTGAAATGCTGTTAATAGCATCTCAGGCAAAGATAAATGAAGGCATTGCAGATGGAGTTGTAAGTGTGACAATGCCAATAAAAGTATATGACTTGATGAATACCATTGAGATGGTAATGGAATCAATCAATAGGAAACGCAAGAAAAATAAGCTCAAGCCTAAGGTGAGAAATGATGAGGAACGTGCTTATATTGACGAGGCGAAGAAACTTCTTATTGAACGAAATCATATGACAGAGGAAGAGGCACACAGATATATACAAAAGAATAGTATGGATAGTGGTACAAATATGGTTGAAACAGCCCAAATGGTATTGCAGATATTCCATTAAGGGTTGCGGTTACAATTAGAATAATGTAAAATACATTTGTTATGAAAAAATGGAGGAAATATGTTTAAGATTAACGATAATTATTTAAAACTGCCAGGCAGCTATTTATTTTCTACTATAGGCAAAAAGGTTAATGCATTTTCAAATGCCAATCCTGACAAGAAGATAATAAGACTTGGTATAGGAGATGTTACACTTCCACTTGCACCTGCTGTAATTGATACAATGCATAGTGCAGTTGATGAAATGGGGAGTGCAGCTACATTTAAGGGATATGCACCTGATCTTGGATATGAATTTTTAAGACAGGCCATAGCCGACAATGATTTCAAGGCCAGAGGCGTTGAGATAGCACTTGATGAGATATTTATCAGTGATGGTGCTAAGAGCGACTCCGGAAACATTGGCGACATTTTCTCAGAGGACAATAGAATTGCAGTATGCGACCCTGTGTACCCTGTATATGTTGATACTAACGTAATGAGCGGAAGAGCAGGCGAATATAATGCTGATACTCAAAAATGGAGCAATGTTATTTATATGCCATGTACAGCAGAGACAGGATTTGCACCGGAGCTTCCATCTGATACACCTGATATCATATATTTGTGCTTTCCTAATAATCCAACCGGTTCCACAATCAACAAGGCGCAGCTTCAGGTGTGGGTAGATTATGCTTTAAAGGTCGGAGCTGTTATTATTTATGATGCAGCATATGAAGCATATATCTCTGAGGACGATGTTCCACATACAATTTATGAATGTGAAGGAGCAAAGGCATGTGCCATTGAGATAAGAAGCTTTTCTAAGAATGCAGGATTTACCGGAACAAGACTTGGATATACTGTGATTCCGAAGGAGCTTAAGTCTGGAGATGTAATGCTTAACAGCTTGTGGGCCAGAAGACATGGCACAAAGTTCAACGGTGCACCTTATATAATTCAGAAGGCAGGAGCTGCTATTTACACAGAAGAGGGTAAGAAACAGACAAGGGAACAGGTTGCATATTATATGAATAATGCAAAGATTATCAGAGAAGGTCTTGCTAATGCAGGTTATACAGTGTCAGGTGGTGTAAATGCACCTTATATCTGGCTTAAGACACCTGATAAGATGACATCATGGGAATTCTTTGATTATCTTTTGGAGAAAGCAAATGTAGTAGGAACACCTGGTTCAGGATTTGGTC
>CAZBKO010000004.1:0-18204 GCA_964492545.1 uncultured Lachnospiraceae bacterium | reverse complement strand
TGATATGGCAAGTGATACGTATAACAGAGTGAGGAGAAGACAGCTCGAGAGGATGAGAAGAGAGCGAAGGACAAAGATTGCCATAGCTATAGCAATTTTAGTGATTTTGCTCATAATAATTCTCACAAAATCCTGTGGGCATAAGAAAGCTTCAGCAGCAGATAATGAGACGACAACCATGGTGGAGACAACAGCTGATGAGGCGGCTGTACAACCGAGCAGTGAATCGGTTGTGGCAGAGGAAGAAACTACATCGGATAAGTTCACAGGTGTGGAATATCCGGTAAAGAGCGATGCATATATTAATATACAGTCCCAGGACGTGTTGAGTCCGTATGTGGCATTGATTGATGTGAAAAATAATCAGATTATTGCTGGAAGAGATTGTACCAAAAAAATATTTCCGGCATCAATGACAAAGGTTATGACACTTGTTGTTGCGGTGGATAATCTAAAGAGTATGGATGATACATTTACAATGACAGCTGAGATAATTGATCCACTGCATAGACAGGAGGCATCGATGGCAGGTTTTGCACCTGGTGAAAAGGTAACTGCAGAGGATTTGCTGTATGGACTTATTTTACCATCGGGAGCAGATGCAGCAGTGGGAATTTCCACACTAGTAGCCGGTTCAGAGGAAGAATTTGTAAAGCTTATGAATAAGAAGTGTGAAGAAATAGGACTAAAGAACACGCATTTCATGAATACGTCAGGACTTTATGATGACAATCATTACACCACAGCTGTTGAGATGGCTATGATTATGGAATACGCCATGACAAATGAAACCTGCAGGGAGATTTTGTCAACATATCAGCATACAACCAAGAAGACATCAGAGCATCCGGATGGAATACCTCTTACAAGCACAATGTTTAGCAGAATGTATGGAAACGAAGTAGAGGGCGTCAACATACAGGCAGGCAAAACAGGATACACGGCGGAGGCTGGAAGCTGCCTTGTGAGCTATGCAACCAGAGGTGATGATGCGTATGTCGCTGTCACTGCCAAGGCAAGTGGAAAATGGCGTGTTATATTTGATGATTTTATGATTTATGGAAACTATATTCTAAATCCACCGGGATATACAAGAACACAGTAAAAAATCTTGACAAATTTTGCTGTGAATAGTAGACTAAAATTTAGTAGGTTAAAGCATTAACATTATAAAAAAAGGGCTTTAATGTGAAGAATAAGTCTAATGACCTGATTTTTCACACGACTATTTGTGCAGGAGCATCACAAATAGTATTTATGGCAGAAACGAAATCGCCTATGCGAATTTCACTTCGCCCGTCGCAAAGATGCTCCGGAATGGAGATTATTATGAAAAAGAGATTATTAACATTATCTATGGCAACAGTTATGGCTGTTTCCATGTTGGCAGGATGTGGTTCTAAGGGCGCTGCATCAGGAAGCAAGGACGAATTAGTAGTTGGAGGCATGGGACCAATAACTGGTGAGGCTTCTATTTATGGAACAGCTGTTAAGAATGGTGCAACACTTGCATTTGATGAGATTAACGAAGCAGGCGGAATCAATGGAATGAAGGTTACATTCAATTTCCAGGATGATGAGGCTGATGGCGAGAAGGCTGTGAACGCATATAATGCACTTAAGGACAAGGGAATGAAGGTTCTTCTTGGTGCAACAACAAGTGGTGCTACAATTGCAGTAGCAGAGAAGACAGCATCTGACAATATGTTCCAGATTACACCATCTGGTTCAGCAGTTGAATGTGTTGCTAATGACAATGCATTTAGAGTATGCTTCAATGACCCTAACCAGGGTACAGCTTCAGCACAGTACATAGCTCAGAATAAGCTTGCTACTAAGGTTGCTGTTATCTATGATAGCTCAGATGTATATTCATCAGGTATCTATGAGAAGTTTATTGCAGAAGCTAAGAATCAGAATATTGAAGTTGTTACAGAGCAGGCATTTACAAAGGATGCGAAGACAGATTTCTCTGTACAGATTCAGAAGGTTAAGGAAAGCGGTGCTGACATGGTATTCCTTCCTATATACTACAAGGAAGCTGCTTTGATTTTATCACAGGCTGACAAAGCAGGACTTGATGTTAAGTATTTTGGATGTGATGGACTTGATGGACTTATCGCTCAGTTAGATAAAGATGTAGCTTTAGCTGATGGAGTTATGTTATTAACACCATTTGCAGCTGATGCTCAGGATGAGAAGACACAGAAATTTGTTAAGGCATATGAAGCTAAATACAATGAGACTCCTAATCAGTTTGCAGCTGATGCTTATGATGCAGCTTATGCTATCAAGGCAGCAGTAGAAAAGGCAGGCGTTGATGATGGAACAATGAGCATCTCAGATATTTGTGATAAACTCAAAGAAGCAATGACACAGATTACAGTTGATGGTGTTACTGGCTCAATGACATGGACAGCAGAAGGAGAACCTACTAAGGATCCTAAAGCTATGGTTATTGAAAATGGTGCTTACAAAGCATTATAGGATATAGTGCATAACACAAAAACAGCTGTTGCCGTAAGAATGACTACTTATAGCAACAGCTTGTTTTTCTTTACAAAGGCACTTAGGAAAGGATGGATACGATGAATAGTTTTATATCCTACTTGATTAGTGGTATCAGCTTGGGAGGCATATATGCACTGATAGCACTTGGATATACAATGGTATATGGAATAGCAAAGATGCTTAATTTCGCTCATGGCGATATTATTATGGTTGGTGGCTATACAATATTTTTAGCAATGTCAAGTATGTCTTGTCCTGTTTGGATTTCAGTACTTATTGGCATTATAGTATGTACAGTATTAGGAGTTGTAATTGAGAGAGTTGCATATAAACCTCTTAGAAGTTCTTCTTCATTATCAGTTCTTATTACAGCAATTGGTGTCAGCTACTTATTACAGAATCTTGCTCTTAATATTCTTGGGGCAGATGCTAAGACATTCAAGTCAGTTGTAACTCTTAAGACTATAGTTATTAATGATGATTTAAAAATATCAGGTGAAGCTGTTGTAACAATAGCTGTAACAGTAATTATTATGGTTGCTCTTACCTTATTTGTTAACAAGACAAAGGCCGGAAGAGCTATGCAGGCTGTTTCAGAGGATAAGGGTGCAGCACAGCTTATGGGTATCAATGTAAATGCTACAATATCTATAGTATTTGCAATAGGATCGGCACTTGCAGCAGTAGCCGGTGCATTGCTGTGTTCAACATATACTCAGGTTAGTCCTTATACAGGATCAATGCCGGGTATCAAGGCATTTATTGCGGCGGTATTTGGTGGAATCGGAAGTATACCGGGAGCCATGGTAGGTGGAATCCTTCTTGGCGTTATTGAGAATTTAAGCAAAGCATATATCAGCACACAGCTGGCTGATGCTATCGTATTTGCATCACTTATAGTAGTTCTTATCGTTAAGCCAACAGGCCTTATGGGTAAGAAGATTAATGAGAAAGTGTAGGTGGATATAATGAAAAAAATTATGAATAAAATCAAGCCATCTACAAGAACAATGCTGGTTACATTGTTAATGGTAATTGTATTTTTTGGTATTTCAAATGTACTGGTTAATAATGGAATTGCCGGATATTCGTACAGCGGACTTTTGATTCCAATGTGTTTTTATACAATACTTGCTGTGTCACTTAACCTTACAGTTGGTATTCTTGGTGAGTTAAGCTTGGGCCATGCCGGCTTCATGTGTGTGGGCGGATACGCCGCAGGTGTATTTTCACTTCTCACTAAGGAAGTAATATCATCTGATTTATTGAGATATTCACTGGCACTATGCATAGGTGGTATTGTTGCAGGAATTTTTGGTACATTAATTGGTTTTTCAATCTTGAGACTTAGAGGTGATTATCTTGCAATCGTTACCCTTGCCTTTGGTGAAATAACATACAAGCTTATTCAGCAGTGTTATTTGGCTAAGGACTGTAACGGATTACATTTTTCATTTGCATCACCTATTGACGTATCCAAGCTTGATATTTCAAGCAAGGTTACAATTCTCAATGGTGCGCAGACTGTTAGTGGAATACCTAAGACAGCAACATTATTAAGTTCAGTAGTGATTTTACTTATAACTCTTATTGTAATCTATAACCTTATTGATTCAAGAGCAGGCCGTGCTTTTAAGGCTATCAGAGATAACAGCATAGCAGCTGAATCAATTGGTATAAATATTAAGAAATACAAGCTTATTGTTTTCTTTGTATCAGCATTTTTTGCCGGCGTTGCAGGTGGTATGTTTGCGCATTATACATCACTTGAAACAAATAAGTTCAATTTCAACTTATCAATTCTTATTCTTGTATATGTGGTACTTGGTGGAATTGGCAGCATTAGAGGCTCAATAATTGCAACAATTATTCTCTATGCATTGCCTGAGATGCTGAGAGATTTCTACAGCTACAGAATGATAGTATATGCTATTGTACTTATAGTTATGATGATACTCACAAATAATGAGAAATGTAAGAATTTCACAAATAGAATTTTTTCAAAACTGAAGTTTAAGAAAAAAGCGGCTAAGGAGGTTGAATAGAATGGCATTACTAGAAGTTAAAAATCTTGGGATTGCCTTCGGCGGACTTAAGGCTGTAGATAATCTTAATATGGGTATTGAAAAGGGCCAGCTATATGGACTTATTGGACCAAATGGTGCTGGAAAGACAACTGTATTTAATATGCTTACAGGCGTATATAAGCCTACAAGCGGATATTTTCAGTTAGATGGAGAGAAACTCAGCGGATGCTCTCCTATCGAGATTAACAGAAAAGGAATAGCAAGAACATTTCAAAATATCAGATTATTTGGAAATATGTCAATCATTGATAATGTTAAGTTAGGTCTTAACAATCATCAGAAATATACAGTTATTGAAGGAGTTCTCAGACTCCCAAGATACAGACGTGAAGAAAATGCAATGAATGAAAGAGCTATGGAGCTTCTGAAGGTATTTGGACTTGATGAGGAACCCAATACATTGGCGAGCAATCTTCCATATGGTAAACAGAGAAAGCTGGAGATTGCCAGAGCATTGGCCACAGAACCAAAGCTGCTGCTTCTCGATGAGCCGGCAGCTGGAATGAATCCAAATGAGACAGCAGAGCTTATGGATACAATTCAGCTTGTAAGAAAGAAATATGATGTTACAATTCTCTTGATTGAACATGATATGAAGCTTGTATCCGGGATATGTGAGGAATTAATGGTACTTAACTTTGGTACAGAGTTAGCACATGGAACTCCGGAAGTTGTTCTTAATAATCACGAAGTAATTACAGCTTATTTAGGCGAATAGGAGGAAATATAATGGCAATGTTAGAAGTAAAGGACCTGCATGTTTCCTATGGAATGATACAGGCAATAAAAGGTGTTTCATTTGAGGTAAATGAAGGTGAAATTATAACACTGATTGGTGCAAATGGTGCAGGAAAGACGACAATCCTTCACACAATAACAGGACTACTCAAACCAAAGTCAGGCTCGGTTATATTTGAAGGTAAGGAATTAACATCAACTGCACCACATAAGATTGTTAAGTACGGAATGGCACATGTACCTGAGGGAAGAAGAGTATTTGCAGGACTCAGCGTATATGAGAACCTTATAATGGGAGCATACACAAGAAGTGATAAGGCTGAGATAGCAGAAACACTTGACATGGTATATAAGAGATTCCCAAGACTTGAGGAGCGAAAGAGACAGCTTGCAGGAACGTTGAGCGGTGGTGAGCAGCAGATGCTTGCAATGGGAAGAGCTCTTATGTCAAAACCGAAGATTATTCTCATGGATGAGCCATCAATGGGATTATCACCTCTATTTGTATCGGAGGTATTTGATATTATACAGAAGATTAGTGCCAGCGGAACAACAGTACTGCTTGTAGAACAGAATGCCAAAAAGGCGTTGTCAATAGCTGACAGAGCATATGTTCTTGAGACAGGAAAGATTGCATTGACCGGAAATGCCAAAGAGCTTATCAATGATGATAAGATAAAGAAGGCATATTTAGGTGAATAAGGAGGGTTTTACGTGGAGAAGTATGTTATTACCATAGCCAGAGGCTACGGAAGCGGTGGAAAAACTATTGGGAAAATGCTTGCAAAGGAATTAAATATTGACTGTTATGACAGAGAAATTATGAGATTGGCATCAGAAGACAGTGGTATTAATGAAGAGCTATTTGCAAGAGCTGATGAAAAGCTTAAGAGCAGTCTGTTATACAAGGTCGCAAAAAATGTATATAGAGGTGAAGTGATACCTCCAGACAGCGATAAGTTTGTGTCAAATGATAATTTGTTTAATTATCAGGCAAAGGTATTAAAGGAACTTGCTCAGAAGGAATCGTTTGTGGCAATAGGAAGATGTGCTGATTATGTGTTAAAGGACCAGCCAAATCTTATAAGAATATTTGTGCATGCTCCACTTGAGCACTGCATAGATGTTGTAGAAGATATGTCTTCCATGACACGCAAGGAAATAGAGCAGTTCATCATAAAGACAGACAGACATAGAGCAGATTACTATAAATATTACACCGGTAATCAGTGGGATAATGCAAAGAATTATGATTTGTGTCTAAATACAGAGGAACTTTCATTTGATAAATGTGTTGAAATAGTAAAAGCTTATATGGATATAAGGTTCAAATAGCGGGAATGAGGTAAGTTGTGAAGAAATTTTTGACAGTTCTTCTTGTACTTGTCCTTGGTATTGGCGGGGGCATAGGTATGTATGCCCTCACTTTGTACCTTAATGGAGAAGAAGGTATAGTGGAACAACTCAGTAACAAAAAAGATAAAGAAACTAATCAGGCGGATAATAATCTGGAAAATAATAATAACCCGGGTACAGTTAAGGATGTTTCCAAATATGTATTTGTGGGTGATTCAAGATATGTTGGCATGAAGGATTATGCAAATGAAGATGATATATTTATTTGCGAGGTTGGCGAGGGCTATAATTTCCTTGAATCCAATATAGATAATATCAAGAGCAGTGTAATTGACGAGAATACAGTAATCATAATTGGCCTTGGCATAAATGATTTTACATATAATTTTGACAGCTATGTAGTTGCTATTAATGCACTTGCCAGCGAAGTTCCATGTCAGGTGTGCTATATGCTGGTCAATCCTGTTGATGAGGATATTATCCAGTACAACGGCTATGACATTAAGAATGATGAGATAGATGAGTTTAATAATAGAATGTCCATAGAATTAGATCCAAGTGTTAAGATAATAGATACGAACTCATATCTAAAGAATAATGGGTATCGTACCGAAGATGGACTTCATTATGAAACAGATACTTACAAGAGTATTTATGATTATATTAAAGTATGTGTAACCAATAGTTAACAATTCTGTGATTTATTTCATAGATGAGTTTGCTATAATACGAGAATAATGATTGTAATGAAGAAGGATGAGAGTGAAAATGAAGACAGAAGATAATTTACGGACAAGATCAAGAAGTAATGTAGTAAGCATGGCTTTTTTAGCGATGCTTACAGTTGTTTTTATGGCTACCGGATGTGCAAAGGAAAGTGATAAGTCAACGATGTCTCAAAAGGAGCTTCTTGAGAATGGCAAGACAACCACAGAATCGGAGACAACAACTAAGAAAAAGGAACCAGAGACAACAACTAAAAAAAAGGAGCCAGAGACAACAACAAAAGCGCCTGAGACAACAACGAAGGCACCGGAGACAACAACAAAAGCACCGGAGACAACAACAAAAGCACCAGAGACAACAAAAGCACCTGAACCAACAACGAAGGCACCTGATCCTAAGCCACAGAGCTATTATGATGAGCAGTTTGCCGGTGATTGTTTTGTGGGAGATTCCAGAACCCAGGCACTTTTTAATACATCGCAGATAGCAACTGCAGACTTTTTGTGCGATATAGGTCTTAATGTTAAGGATGTAATGACTGACCAGAAGGTAATGACACCACTTAGCCAGAACAAATATAGAAATATTTATATTGAATTTGGAGTAAATGAACTTGGATGGTATAATCTTGATACATTTGAGCAGTGCTATACAGATTTCCTTAATAAGGTTAAGGAGCTTCAGCCACAGGCCAATATATTTGTTCAGAGTATAATACCTGTGACTCAGTCAAAATCAGACAGTAATGGTGTATATACATTAGACAATGTTAAGCGCTTTAACAAGCGTGTTAAGAACGCAGCCGCAGCCACATCTCTGACATATCTTGATATTGCCAAGGGAATATGTGGAAGCAGCAGGATACTTCCGGAGGATGCCTCTACAGACGGCGTTCATATGGGTAAGGTATATAACGATAAATGGTTGGATTACATACTCAGTAAAAGAAAATAACTTAGGAACAGAATGGAGATAATTATGAAAAGATTAGTATTAATTTTAGTTGCAGCAATGATGTTGTGTGTAGGATGTGGCGGAAAAGACTCATCAGAGAAAGAGCATTCTTTTGACGTAGCAGCACTTTCAGGAGAATTAAAGAGTGGAATTCAATTTGAAGATGAACTCAATGAAAGCAGAGATGCAATTTTCTTTAAGATATATGGTATTAGTGAAGATTTAGTAGTTAAACAGTCATCTTATTTTAGCACAAATGCAACCACAGAAGAAATATCAGTTGTAGAGTGCAAGGATGAGGATACAGCTAAGGAAGTTAAGGCAGCATTTGATAAGAGAGTTGAGAGCCAGAAGGAAGTATTCAAATCATATGCGCCTGATGAGGTTTCAAGACTTGATAAGGCTGTAGTTAAAACAATTGGCAAGTATGCTGTGTTATGTGTAACTGCAGATGATGACAAAGCTAATGATATAATAGATAAGTATTAATGGGGATGCGAAGATGATATTTAGTAGTTTTACTTTTTTATTATATTTTTTACCAGCAGTATTATTGGTATATTATGCTGCACCACGCAAAATTAAGAATTATGTACTTTTACTATTCAGCCTTGTATTCTATGCATGGGGTGAACCAAAGTATGTATTTCTTATGATTTTGTCAATAATAATTGCATATTTATTTGGATTATATATATACAATCAAAAACAAAAAAATCAGATAGGCAAGGCTAAGATTGCATTAGCCGTGTCTGTTGTTGTCAATATTGCATTTTTAGTATTTTTTAAAGTAGCCTATACAACAGGAATGCTCCCATTACCAATAGGTATTTCTTTTTATACGTTCCAGGTAATGTCATACATTATTGATGTATACAGAGATGATGCTAAATTGCAGAGAAATCCATTCTCTCTCGGAACATATGTCACACTTTTTCCACAGCTTATAGCAGGACCGATTGTAAGATATCAGACAGTTGCTGACCAGATTGACGATAGAAGAGAAACCTTTGATAAATTTTCAGAGGGTGTTGTGAGATTTTCAACAGGTCTTGCAAAGAAGGTTATTCTTGCAAATGGAATTGGGTATTTATTTACAGAGATTCAGGCACTTCCTCATAATGAGATTTCAGTTGTCACTGCATGGATTGGTGCATTTGCATACACCTTCCAGATATATTTTGATTTTTCAGGATACTCAGACATGGCAATAGGTCTTGGAAAAATGTTTGGATTCGATTTCCTTGAGAATTTCAACTATCCATATATTTCAAAGAGTATTACTGAATTTTGGAGAAGATGGCACATTTCTCTTAGCACCTGGTTTAGAGATTATGTTTATATTCCTCTTGGTGGAAACCGAAAGGGAATTGGAAGGCAGTATATAAATATTGCTGTTGTCTGGGGACTGACCGGATTATGGCATGGATTTGGTTGGAATTTCTTCGCTTGGGGAATGTTCTACTGTGTGCTTCTTATTGTTGAGAAGAGCTTCCTTTTAAAAAGACTTGAAAAAATACCGGCTGTGTTTGCACACATTTATACATTGTTTTTAGTAATTATCAGTTGGGTATTGTTTGCGATTGAGGATGCAAATGCACTATTATCATATGTTAAGTCAATGTTTGGAATTGGCGGGGTAACATTTGCTGATAATAGAGCACTGTTTTATATTGTTAACTATGGTGGAATGTTTATAATTGCAATAATTGCATGTACACCTATCACGAAGAAGATAAAGACTTGGGTATGCAAAAATGGTGATGCCATTTATAAAAATGTAGCCATTCCTGTGGCTGTTTTAGTGCTGCTTTCACTATCAGTTGCGTTTCTTGCAGGAGAAAGCTTCAACCCATTCTTATATTTCAGATTTTAGGGGGACAGACAATGAAAAAAAATATTGGAAGTATTATAACAACATTGCTGTTTTTGGTATTTATATTCGGCATGTCCATAGGTACTATGGCGATGAAAGACAGAGATTTTTCAGAGGTTGAGAATAGAAATCTTTCGTCACGTCCAAAGCTGACAATGAAGACACTGATAGATGGAACATATGGGAAAGACCTTGAAACTTATTCTTCGGATCAGCTTATTTTTAAGGATACTATGGCTAAATTTAAGAATCAGGTTCTTAGAACTACAGGTAGAACACGAATTAATAACGTATATCTTTGCAAAGAGAATATGTTTATTCAGGAATACAGGGAAGACACAAAGACTTTGACAGAGAATCTTTCATATATCAGGGATTGGTGCAAGGGTAATCTTGATAAGAATCATACATTTGTATGTATTGCACCAAATGCGTCAGAGATATATGATGAGAATCTTCCGGCAGCAGATATGAATCAGTCAGAGTCGGTCAGCGTTAGCAAAGCGGTGGACATTCTTGGAGATGCAGCAACAGTCATTAACCCTCTTGAGTCAATAAAAGAGCACAAAGACGAATATATTTACTATAGAACAGATCATCACTGGACAATGCTTGGAGCGTATTATGGATATGAAAATGCTGCTAAACACATGGGTATAACACCGATTTTCCTTAATGATATGAATCAAATAGATGTGTCTGAGAAATTCTACGGTTCATTATATTCACAGGCACCTTTGATGATAACAAAGCCAGATGATATGACGTTGTATGATTACAAGGACCTTAAATATTCTGTATCACAGCTCAACTACAAGACAGGCGAAGTGTTAACTGAAAGCAATTCGTTTATTGTTGAGGAGGATTTGACCAAGAAAGATAAGTATGCAGCTCTGTTTGGCGGAAATTTCGGATGTGTAAAGATTACTAATAGTCAGCCAAATGATGAAGCAAAGGGTAAGAGCCTGCTGGTATTTAAGGATTCATATGCCAACAGTATTATTCCTTATTTCATTGGCAATTATGAAAGCATAACAATGATTGATTTGAGATATTTTGACTATATGACAAATGACATTTCTAAATTAGGTCTTGAAGGAAAATATTCAGATGTATTGTTTTTGTATAATGCAAGCTTTATCAATTCAGATACTAACTTTTTGGGGCTTGAATTCTAGATGAATGCATGGTAATATATTATTATTATTATTACTATATGTATTGACGAATATATTATATGGAGGGATTGGTATGAAGAAATCGGTTAAGGGATTAATAGCAGCGATTGGTACGATTGCAGTAATTGCAGTTCTACTTATACTCAGGTACAATGAGGTATTTCCAATGGGATACCAGAGTATCGGGTTAGATGGCGAATATGTTAAGATTCAGTGTGTTAGGTATGGCAAAGAAGTAGTGAATGAAATAACTGACACGGCGAAGATTGAGGAATGCGTATCCAAGATTAATGAATTTGAGGTAAGGGAACCGGATTGGTTTGATGCTCTTGTTGGTAAAGATGGTACTCCTAAGAAGGGCTATCTTGGCGGAGAACAAAAAGTATTACTAGTATTTATAGACAGCAAGGGCAGAGAAACAACATTAGAATTTCCGTATTATATGTCTAAGAATATGGATATGAATTACATACGCTCACTTTTTGATAAATAATTCTTTAAAAATGTATTGACAAATTTTTGACGTTACTATAGAATATCACTAGAGCAAAGGCGTTCTGATTAATTTCAGGACGCCTTTTTTACATTACAGGAAATTGTATTTCCAATAAAGTAAAATATGCTCAGAAAAATTACACATTAGACAATTTGTATGAATGTGTAATAATAAGTAGCATAGATAGAAAATCCTAGTATATTAATACATTAAATGCAATGAAAGAGACTCAACCATATGGTATTCAACAGGAATACGGCGTCACCGACTGAGAGCGCTGTTTGAAATAGCTTTGGAAGGGAACACTCGGGAGCAGATTCATCGAAAAGGAAACTTATTAGGTGAGTACGTATAGGCGCGTTAAGCTTATTGAGAGTAAGAATCAGTTTAATTCTTGAATGCGGGTGGTACCGCGGATTAATAAAAAATCCGTCCCGGGATATGTAAAAATATCCTGGGATTTTTTGTGTAGACAACAAGCCATGCGTGAAGATTCGTGCTCGCACGAAAATCTTCACATATGGCGACTGTACATCATTGAGCACGAAGTGCGAAATGAGAACAGGGTTGTCGTGCTAGAGAAGGCGAAGCCGTACCGAGAGTAGACAACAAGCCATGCGTGAAGATTCGTGCTCGCACGAAAATCTTCACATATGGCGACTGTACATCATTGAGCACGAAGTGCGAAATGAGAGTAGATTCGGAGAAAGAGAGTGAAGATTATGAAAGAAAAAAGCATTTACAGAGATGTGACACTTAATAACGTTAAAGAGAGCGATATAGGTAAAGAAATTAGAATTGCAGGATGGGTAGAGAATATCAGAGACCACGGCGGCGTATCATTTCTAGATGTGAGAGATATGTATGGTGTAGTTCAGGTAGTGTTGAGAGATACAGAGCTCCTCAATGGAATTGTTAAAGAAGAATGCATTTCTATTCAGGGTATCATTGAGAAAAGAGACGAGGAAACATACAATCCAAAGATTCCATCAGGAACAATTGAAGTAGAGGCAAAAACAATAGATGTATTAGGCAAAGTATATTCACAGCTTCCATTTGAAATTCAGACATCTAAGGAAATTAGAGAAGATTTAAGACTAAAATACAGATATTTAGATCTCAGGAATCAGAAGGTTAAGGACAATATGATATTTAGGTCAAATGTCATAAGCTTCTTAAGAGAAAAAATGACTGATATGGGATTTATGGAAATTCAGACTCCAATATTATGTGCATCATCGCCGGAAGGAGCCAGAGATTATATCGTACCTTCAAGAAAATATAAAGGCAAATTTTATGCACTTCCACAGGCACCACAGCAGTACAAACAGCTTCTTATGGTGTCAGGATTTGATAAATATTTCCAGATAGCCCCTTGCTTTAGAGATGAAGATGCAAGAGCAGACAGATCACCAGGTGAATTCTACCAATTAGATTTCGAGATGAGCTTTGCAACGCAGGAAGATGTATTCGAAATAGGAGAAGAAGTTCTTACCGCAACATTTGACAAATTTGCTCCAGAGGGATACAAGGTAACCAAAGCGCCATATCCAATTATTAGCTACAAACAGGCAATGCTAGAATTTGGTTCTGATAAACCGGATCTTAGAAATCCACTTAGAATAATAGATGCAACAGAATTTTTCCAGAGATGTACATTCAAACCATTTCATAAAAAGACAGTACGAGCAATCAAAGTACACGCGGATATGTCAAAAGGATTTCATGAAAAGCTTCTTAAATTTGCCACATCAATCGGAATGGGAGGACTTGGCTATCTTGAGGTGGCTGAAGACCTTTCCTATAAAGGACCAATTGATAAATTCATTCCTGATGAAATGAAATCAGAACTTTTACAGTATGCAGGACTCAAAGCAGGTGATACAATATTCTTTATAGCGGATAAAGAGGCAAGAGCAAATCTATTTGCAGGCCAGATAAGAACAGAGCTGGGTGAAAAGCTCGATTTAATAGAGAAAAATGCATATAGATTCTGCTATGTAAATGATTTCCCAATGTTTGAATATGACGAGCAGGAAAAGAAAATAGGATTTACACACAATCCATTTTCAATGCCACAGGGTGGACTTGAGGCCCTTAACACAATGGACCCACTTGACATTTTGGCATATCAGTATGATATAGTATGTAATGGAGTTGAATTATCATCAGGTGCTGTAAGAAATCATGATATGCAGGTAATGGTCAAGGCATTTGAAATAGCAGGATATGACGAAGAAGTTCTAAAGTCAAAATTTGGAGCACTTTACAATGCATTTCAGTATGGTGCACCACCACATGCAGGTATGGCACCGGGTGTTGACAGAATGATAATGCTTCTCAGAAATGAAGAAAATATCAGGGAAGTAATTCCGTTCCCTATGAGTGCAACTGCCCAGGACCTCATGTGTGGCGCACCAAATCAGGTAACAGAACAGCAGCTTAGAGAAGTTCATATAAAAATCAGAGAATAATGTATAAGACAGGAAGGTAAAAGTATGGCAAATATAATTTCAGATGAAACAATCGATTATGTTGGTATTCTTGCAAAGCTTGAACTTAGCAGTGAGAAAAAAGAAAAAGCTAAGAAGGATATGGAGAGTATGTTAGATTACATTGACAAAATGGGTGAATTAGACACTGCTGGTGTTGAGCCAATGAGTCATGTATTTCCATTGAACAACGTATTTAGGGAAGACATTATAACAAATGGAGACGACAGAGAAAACATTTTAAGCAACGCACCAGATGAACAGGATGGAATGTTTAATGTTCCTAAGACATTTGAATAAATCAGGAATGGAAGGAAAATGTGAAGATGAATATATTAAAATATTCAGCAACAGAGCTTGCTGAGAAAATTAAATCGCATGAAATAACTGTTCTTGAGGCTACAAATGCAGTACTTGAACAGATTAAGAAGACAGAAAGCATTTACAATTGCTATGTAACAATTGATGAAAATGGCGCAAGAGAAAATGCAGCCAGAATTCAAACTATGATAGATGAAGGAAAGCTAACCGGACCATTGGCAGGCGTTCCTGTGGCAGTCAAGGATAACATGTGTACAAAGGGAATGCGCACCACCTGCTCATCTAAGATACTTGAAAATTTTATACCAACATATACAGCAGAGGCAGTAATCAAGCTGGAAGAAGCCGGCGCAGTAATAATTGGTAAGACAAATATGGATGAATTTGCAATGGGCTCAACAACAGAAACCTCAGCATATGGCGCAACCAAGAATCCCTGGAATGAAGAACATGTTCCAGGCGGTTCATCAGGCGGTTCAGCAGCAGCTGTTGCAGCAGAAGAATGCTATTATGCATTAGGCTCAGATACAGGCGGTTCAATTAGACAGCCGGCAGGATACTGTGGCGTGGTTGGTATGAAGCCAACATACTCAACTGTATCAAGATACGGCCTTATAGCATACGGCTCATCACTGGACCAGATTGGACCATTATGTAAAAATGTATCGGACTGTGCAGCAATTCTTGAAACAATCGCTTCACATGATGAGAAGGATTCAACTTCTGTAAAACGAAATGATACAGATTTTACATCATCACTTGTGGATGATGTAAAAGGCATGAAAATAGCTATACCAAGAGACTATTTTGGAGATGGCCTTGATAGTGAAGTTAAAGCAGCTGTATTAAAGGCGGCAGATGAGTTAAAGGCAAAAGGTGCCATAGTAGAGGAATTCAATTTGGGACTGGTTGAATATGCAATACCTGCATACTACACAATTGCAGCAGCAGAAGCAAGCTCCAATCTTGAAAGATTTGATGGTATAAAATATGGTTATAGAACACAGGAGTATACAGACCTTCACAATCTATACAAAAAGACCCGCTCAGAGGGATTTGGCCCTGAAGTAAAGAGAAGAATTATGTTGGGCTCATTCGTACTAAGTTCCGGATATTATGACGCATATTACCTAAAGGCACTGAAAGTAAAGGCACTTATAAAGAAAGCATTTGATGATGCATTCTCAAAATATGATGTAATTTTGGGACCGGTTGCACCTACAACAGCTCCTAAGATAGGTGAGAGTCTATCAGATCCAATCAAGATGTATCTTGGAGATATTTATACAATTTCAGTAAATTTGGCAGGACTTCCGGGAATTTGTCTCCCATGTGGAAAAGATTCTAAGGGACTTCCAATAGGGCTGCAGCTTATTGGAGACTGCTTTAAAGAGAAAACACTTATTCAGGCAGCTTATTCATATGAGCAGGCACGTGGAAAATTTGTAAAGGAGGAAAACTAAAATGGCAAAGGAATACGAAATCGTCATAGGTCTTGAAGTTCATGTTGAACTGGCAACAAAGACAAAGATATTTTGTGGATGTTCAACAGCATTTGGTGCAGAACCCAATGCTCATACATGTCCGGTGTGCACAGGAATGCCAGGAAGTCTTCCGGTCCTTAACAAACAGGTTGTGGAATATGCGATTGCAGTTGGTATAGCTACAAACTGCAATATAACACAGTACAGTAAATTTGACAGAAAGAATTATTTTTACCCTGATAACCCACAGAATTATCAGATTTCTCAGCTTTATCTTCCGATTTGCAGGGATGGATACGTGGAAATAGAAGGCGATGATGGAAGAAAAAAGATTGGAATCCATGAAATTCATATGGAGGAAGATGCAGGTAAGCTTATCCACAGTGACTGGGATGACTGCACGCTTGTAGATTATAATCGTTCAGGTGTTCCACTTATAGAAATAGTATCTGAGCCGGATATGCGTTCAGCTGAGGAAGTAATAGCGTATCTGGAAAAGCTGAGATTAATCATTCAGTATCTTGGAGCATCTGACTGTAAACTTAACGAAGGCTCAATGAGAGCTGATGTAAATCTTTCAGTTAGAGAGAAAGGTGCAGCAGAATTTGGAACCAGAACAGAAATGAAGAATCTTAATTCATTCAAGGCGATTGCAAGAGCAATTGCAAATGAAAAGGAACGACAGATAGATTTGCTTGAAAGTGGTGAGAAGGTTGTTCAGGAGACCAGAAGATGGGATGATGTTAAGGAATACTCATATGCTATGCGCTCCAAAGAGGATGCACAGGATTACAGATATTTCCCTGAACCGGACCTTGTACCGATAGTGATTGATGATGCATGGATTGAGCGCATAAGAGAAGCACAGCCTGAGCTTAGAGATGAGAAGATGGCCAGATATGAAGAGGATTATCAAATACCTGAATATGATGCAGAAATAATAACAGGCTCAAAGAAGCTGGCAGATATTTTCGAGGCAACAGTAGAGCTTGGCGCAAATCCTAAGAAGGTCAGTAATTATTTAATGGGTGAGACCATGAGACTACTTAAGGAGCACAGCATGGACACTGATGATATATCATTTTCTCCTGAAAATCTTGCGAAGGTAACCAGGCTCGTAGATGACAGCGTCATAAACGGCTCAGTTGCTAAAGAAGTATTTGAAAAAGTATTTACAGATAATGTTGATCCTGATAAATATGTGGAAGAACATGGACTTAAGATGGATAATGATGAAGATGGACTAAAGAAGACGGTGGAGGAAATTATTGCTGCTAACCCACAGTCTGTTGAGGATTATCATAATGGCAAGGAGAAAGCTATTGGATTCTTGGTTGGACAGACTATGAAGGCAACAAAAGGAAAAGCTAATCCGGGTATGATAAATAAATTGCTAAAAGAATTATTATAGTAAAGAAATAAGGAACACCAATGTCTGATATGGTGTTCCTTAAATAATATGTAGAGAGTACCACTGATTAGGATTCCCTTTAGCAATTGAAATTAATTACTTGTACGTTCTTCGTAATTATCAAAAATAAAGTCAAGAATTGGGGCAAGTCCAATGAATTCACATCCATAGTACATCTCATCTGTTCCCTCGATACACTGAGAACGAATAATTCTAACAACTGTATAAAGAGAATTATCATCGTCTCCGAGTTTGATCTTAGCATTGAAATAGTATCCAACAGGCAGAACGTTGGCTGAAACAAATCCTATACCACTCTTAGAAATATTGTCAACATGGATAGGCGCATCTACATTCTTAATTGTAACATTATCCTGCTTAAACAGGTTGGAAATATTGAGAGTCATATCAACATCAAGACGTTTGTATTTCCTTTTTTCTTCACCGCTCATAATTAATATCCTTTCGTTCATACATTTATACCAATATTATACAGAAAAATAAGACAATATTCAAGAAATAGTTAGTGTAAAATTATAGTTGGCAAATAGAATAGGATATTTTGGTTATGTAA
>CAZBKO010000003.1:14225-53573 GCA_964492545.1 uncultured Lachnospiraceae bacterium | reverse complement strand
TTTTCTTACATACTTATTTTCCATAAATCTTACATTTCTATATTGACATTTGCAGAAGCTTAAAAAGGATGACAAGCCAGGATTATTATCTAGGATGTGGGGCGGAATCAAGTCGGGAGCCGGAAAAGCCTGGGATTGGGCAAAGAATACTAAACTTGGCAAGTGGGTAGGAGAGAAGCTGGCAGACAAGGAACCTGGATTCTTTTCAAAGATGTTTGGAAAGATAAAAGGTGGAGCCTCATGGTTAATTAATAAGGCTGCTAATACTTCGGCAGGAAAATGGATTGCTGGTGAGTACGGAAAAGGTAAGAAGTGGATAAATGAGCAGAAGGGCTGGCTTGAAGAAAAGAAGCAGCGACTGTTGGAATTTAAGAATAAAGTAAGCGATGAGATGGATGATCACGAGCATGAACGCCGTATGGCATATAAGGCTAAACAGGGTGATCCGGATTACGAAAACAGATACAATGAGTATGTTGATGAACTTAAGAATAATGATGAAATACAGGCTTTAGTATCAAAGCTAAGTCCTGCAGATATCAAGAGAGTTATGGATGAATTGGAAAACGGAGTAGAGGACGAAGGCGGAAAGAAAGAAGAGGGTGGCTCAGGTGTAATGTCAACTGTTGGAAAAGCAGCTGACTTTGCAGGTGGCGTAGCAGAGAATGATGGTGTAGCAAATGTAGTAGAAAAGCATTTAGGAAAAAAAGCAGCCGATTATGCACCTGGAGCACTATATGGAGTGAATACCTTAATTAATACAGGCTCGAATGCGATGAAAGCATACAAATTTGGAAAGCGTGCAGATGAGCAGAAGGCACTTTCAAAGGAAGTACAGGATAAGAAATTACAGTCACTTCTCGGAAGAGCATCTGACCAGAATGAAATCAACAAGGTATCAAGCACGGCAGATGCTGCACTGGATATTTCAACAGGTGTAAATAAAATAGCCAAGACTATTCCGGGTGGTTCTACTATAGCATCAATTGCTTCGGCAGCAGGTACAGGAATTAAGGTAGCAAAGCACTTCAAAGTATCATCAATGGAGGAAAGTGCTACAAAACGTGCACTGAAGAATATTGTCGGAGGTCCGGAAGGATATAGAGCACTCAAGGCAAAATATAGGCTGCAGGCTCAGGAAATGCGTAGAGGTATGAGAGAAGCTGTTGGCATGCGTTCAGAGAAAGATGTGGCACAGTTAGAGGATGAAAGTCTTATCGATTATGCAAAAAGCAAAGCAGCCGAAGGTGATGAGAATGCCAAGAAAACTATCAATAGTGTTGGAAAAGATGCAATTGCAGATATGCAAAATAATGCATTTAACGCAAGAAATAATGTTAAGAAATATAAGCCGAGGGCAGCAGCAAGGGCTATGTAATAGCCACAGCATAATATATGAAAGGCAGGTAAACAAATGGAATTAGAAGAGAAGAAAAAGGTTATAGTTGAGCTGGAGGACCAGATGAATAAGGCTGGATTTGTAACCAGAATTGAACCAATAGAGGAGCTTGAGATGCTCAGAATTATCGTTGATGATTTGGGACAAAATCAAGAGGGAAGTGTATTAATGGAAATGTGTTTTCTACCTCTAAAAGGCGAAGGAATTCCAGATGAACTAAGCATATTTCAGATATTTACAACAATTGAAAAGGATATACCAAAGGAAAAGACTCCAAAGATTCTTGAATCATTAAATAAAATAAATCTTGACTGCATACTTGGCAACTTCAATATATTTGAAGATGAAATGCAGATGTACCACAAGTACGTATGTATTGCAAGAGGAGCTACAATGGAGAAGATGCTTGACACTATACAGCCTGCAGTTAATTGGATTGTATCAACAATTCAGGAGGCATATGAGGAGCTGATTGGAGTATGCAGAGAATAGATAAGTATTCCCTTGAAATAATTAATAAACTATATAGCTATTTAAATGAATCAAGTGACTATGCCGAAGCAGAACCAAGTGAAATACTTGATGAAAGATATAAGTATATAGATGCAATATTAGGTGAAGATGTACTGAAGGATGTTCTGCATATGGCGGTTGCGTGTCATGAATACCCGGAATTTCGTCAAAAGCTTCAGGAAGATTTTGGTACTGGTGTAACATTGGAGCTTGCTTTAATGATAAACGGACTGGAAAACAGATGGCAGTATCCGCAGCTTAAGGGTGGATTTGAGACACTCAAAAAGTTTCTTAGAGTTGAGAAGAAAGCAGAGAATTTCAAATACACCGAGCTTTTTGCAGATGAGAGACTGGTATTATATCTCAATGGTGATGATTATGTAGCAGAGGGTATAAGTGATTATGCAGACTTATTCTTTTCATATGAAGATACTAATACATATTATGGTATGGATATGCAGGTGCAGAAGCTGGAAAAGATTTTATCAGGCATAGAAACAACCAGAGGATATATTTTACAGCTTGCAGGAAATGAAGGAAGAGGCAGACGCTCTATTTTAAAAATGCTGGCTGCATCAAGAGACAATGGATGGATATTCGTTGATATGGATAAACTCAACGAACAGAAGAAGGAACAACTTAGACATAATATATGGCTGATTCATAGAGAGGCACTGCTAAATGATGTTGGCATATGTTTTCATCATTTCAAAGCAGAGAAATCTGGTAGAAGCAGCGAATACTTATTACAGCGTATTTGCGGAGACTATGAAAAGTATTGTTATCCTATAACAATAATAACTGATAAGAATACTCAGATTATCCCATATGTAGATATACCTGTTTACAGAATGGAGATTGATGACTGTGACAGAAATGAAAGAATAGAAATATGGCGTGGATTATCTGAGGAATACGCAATGGATTTGGATTATCAAAAATACGGTGTTCAGTATAGTCTCAATCCTGGTGAAATTAAAAAAATATTTAGAAACTTAAAGGTAGAGTATAGTAAGTCATGGGACACACATGCAAAAGATAATTGCATTGCAAGACTATGTATGGAGACTAAGGCAATGCCTGCAAAGGGCAGTGTTCACAAGGTTTCATCTGACTACAGTCTTGATGACTTAAAGCTTGAACCGGGACAAAAGAAAATAATCGAATATATTTGTGCATATATCACCGAGAGTCATAAGGTTTATGATGAGTGGGGGATGGATAGTAAGTTTGCATATGGAAAAGGTGTTACAGCATTATTCTATGGACCACCCGGAACAGGAAAGACAATGGCGGCATATGTGCTGTCGAATGAACTGAAGATACCATTATACAGAGTGGATTTATCCCAGGTAGTTGACAAATACATAGGAGAGACGGAAAAACGTCTTGATGAAATATTTGCATATGCAGAAAAAAGTAATGTAATTCTGTTCTTTGATGAAGCTGATTCCATATTCAGTAAGAGAAGTGAAGTAAAAGATTCAAAAGACAAATATGCCAATACCGAGGTCTCATTTATTCTGCAGAGAATAGAGGAATATAGCGGAATAGTGATACTTGCAACTAACTATAGAAATAACATTGATGATGCATTTATGAGAAGAATGAAATATGTTATTGAATTCAAAATGCCGGATGTAGAAACAAGGCTTGCAATTTGGAAAAATAGTTTTTCAGACGAGATACCTCTAGAAAATATTGATTTTGAGTATTTGGCTCAAAAGATTCAATTGTCAGGCGGATACATAAAGAACATAATTATCAACGCAGTGTTTCAGGCGGCAGCGGAAAATAGTGTAGTCACAATGAAGCATATGATAAGCAGCACAAAGAATGAGTATATGAAATTAGGTAAGATGCTGACATCTCAGGATATGGAAAAGTACTCATTTTACCTCAACGGGGATTCAATTTAATTGCAGGAAGGAAGACATAACATGGCGGGATACACAATAATTTCAGATGTAAGTGAAAAAATTATAAGTATATTGCAGCAGGAATTGGTTCCACAGCTTGTTTCCGGAAGTGATGGTATTGCATTGTGCAGTCCTTCAGATAAGAGCGATGTATCATTGGGAGTATTTCTATTTGATATACGTGAAAGTGAGGAAATACGAAGAAGTAGTATGGTAACTCATGGTATGGGCAATATCCAGTATCCACCAATATTTGTTAATTTGTATTATATGGTAACGGCCTATGCAGTGGGTGATACCAAATACAGAATGAGTGTGGAGGAGAGAATACTCGGGCGTGTAATTCAGCTGTTTCATGATTATCCGTTGATCTCCATTGATTCAATAGCTCCATATGATATGAGTGGTGTTGATATGCGAATAGAGATGCTGAGAATAGATGCCGAGCAGAAAACCAAAATATGGAATTTTCCGAATGTTCCATATAAGACATCACTATTTTATAAGGTATCACCGATAGCTATTGATTCTGCAAGAATACAGAAGGTATCAAGAGTAAGTCAGGTTGAAATTAATGTGGACTCAAAGTTCGATGATGAGAGGCGGTATTGATTTGAGAACAATATATCAGAAGGTTGGCTGCGTTATAGCAATATTTGATGAATATACAGGACGACCGATAAATGGAGATTTCTGCAATATACATAGAGAAACAACAGGAGTAATTCTTTATAAAGGAAATGGAATATATGTAATCCTTGGTGATGTGGAAGAAGGGGAAGAAATATCTATCGAAAGCGAAATGTACCAGACAAAGACAATTAAGATAGATGATAAGAATACCACATATTATGTGTGGATGATGCCACGGATGAATTCAAGAGACAGGCTTTCAGCCACAGCCTTGAGAATTACGGATATTCCCGAGAACAATCTTCAGATAATATTGACAGAAGTGACAATGCCTTACAGATTATTGGAGGATGTCCAAAAGAATTCTTCAACAATAAAAATATATAGTCTCAAATATGATGTTTTATGTGGAAGAACATTTTTGATTGAGGACGGAAGCAACAGCGAAGAAATAATTATTATGGGAAATGATTCAGATGCAGAAGATGATAATACATATAATTTATCCTCAAAGTTGGGCAATTCCTACAATGCAGGAAGCAGTAGAATTTTTCCGGTAATACCCATTGAGGTTGATAGCGATGGAAATGCATTTGCAATTGTAAGAAATGTAACTGAAGAGAGAGTAAAATGCCGGGTTGTTGTAGGAAAAAAGAGTGAAAATATAGAACTTAAGCATAAGCAGATGTTAACAGTTTCGTATAACTGTTTTAAGCGTAGAAAAGAGGTTTAAAATGAAAAATATACAGATACTTCCTTTTGAGAGAAACAGATATTTCAGTGGTAAAATGCTTTCGTCATCTGATTTTGAACTGGAACAGAATTACAATGGAAACAAGAGAAGATTTTTGAATCAGATGATATATGGAAGTGGAATTGTGTGTGGATTAAGTGTATACAGTCTTGATGATTTATCTTTGATGGTGGACAGCGGCGTAGCAATTGATTCATACGGCAGAGAAATTGTAATTGAAGAAACTGCAATCCAGAAGCTTTCAGCAATGCAGGGATTTGAAGAGCTTGAGACAGATGAGGCAGCTTTATGTATTAGATATGATGAGAAAATGATTCATCCTGTATATGGTTTAAAGCAGGATGACAAGGATTATGAATGTAATCATATAGAAGAAACATATGAGCTGTATCTTGTAGACAGGGATAAAATCGAGGAGGATTTTGTTCTTGAATCAGAATTTTTACTGAGAGGAACATTAGTAGACAGCGATGATTATTCACTTGAAATGTCTATGCCAGCTATGGCATGCATGGGAAAATATGTAAAGCTTTTATTTACACTCACAAAAAAAACAGCCAATATTTCAAGATTTGAATACAAAGGAATACTTCAAATGCCTGAGTTCACATCAATGGATGGAAGCAACGAGGTATCTATTTCCATAGAAGACAGTTCCCTCGGAAAGAATGACAGCATAATTCAGGAAATATGGGTTAGAGTTCAGAATGAGCCATGTGAAGCAGCTTCAATAATATTGAAACCTGATTCAGTGCATGTTAATTTAAGTGGACAGGAGATAGAGTATAACAGAAATTTTTTACTTACAGTTGTGGTAGTTGATATAAATCCTCGAGAACTTGTTGACAGGGAGCTTGGCAAGACAAGCCTGGAGTTAAGAAATATGAGCTCCAAAACAGATTATATCCAAATAGCAGACATCAAATTTAAACGAAATGAATCAGGAGCTGTAATTGAGCAGATAAAAGAAGAAAATGTCAAAAAATATATAGAGGTTCCATCAGATGGGGCCATAAGAAATGAGTATCTTGGATATTATGCAATGTACAGTCCAAAAGAGAAAAAGAAACAATCTTATGTGCCTGTTGCAAATAATAATGATATGGGTCAGCTTTTAGCCAAAAAATTTGCAAGTGGAAATATTGAAATACCAATTGGAAAGGGAGCTAAAAAGGGAGAAATATATTATTCCGGAGAAATTGTACATAGCCTTGGAAAGGGAAATGTATCAATAGAAATTGGCTTTGAAAATCAGGAACAGGATGTATCAATGGGAAGGGAAACAAAGACAATAATATATGGATCATCCGAGTTGTTTAAGGATAACGGAGTACCTGAAATTGAAACAGGTATAAAGGTTATGGAAGAAAAGGGATCATTTATAGTAGCAGTCAAATTCCTTAAAGAATATCACAATGTAATGATGAAATGCAGATGGACAGCTGTAAAAATGTGTGATACACAGCCTGAACAGAACAAATATCCTAATATTGACAGTTATATAACAACAGAGAAGCCTACTATTAATTTGAAGCCAGGTGAGACCTGCTATATACCGGTTAAATTTGTAAATATGGAAAACTGTCATTTATGCTATGAGCTTATGGAAGAGAGAAGTGGTGAAATAAAGGATACAGGAGTGTACACTGCACCACAGAAACCAGGAGTATATGAGATAAGAATATATTGTGAAAATAATCCATTTATTTGCACATATGCATACGCAGTTGTTGGAAATAGAACAGAATAAGAAGGTGGAAATATGTTTTTTCAGACAGGTGATACCAGATACAATTGCATAGGTGAAAAGAAGAATGGCAGAAAGATGGATATATACATATGCGAGTCTGACAAAGACATGAAAAAGTATTATGTATGGGCCATAACAGACAATGTTTTGGCAAAGCGTCTTATAAAAGCTTTTATTTCCGATGAATGTAATTATTCAATTACAAATTTTATGGTTGGAAATATTAATTGTATGGTACTTCCATTTGCAGAAGACAGAAATATCTTAGAATTTGGATTTTTATATAATGAAGAACAGCGAAATGACTTGGAGTTATTTAAAAAAATTGTCTTTCAATGTATGACATCAGGACTTCCATGGGAAGTGCTATATGCAATTATTAATGAAAACAAGATAAATATAACAGAAGCCGGCGAAGTGTATTTTACATATGACATAATATTTACTGACATAGAATCCAAATGTGAATCAGATATAGTAAATCTATTAGGCGATTATCTTGAAAAGATGATGGAAAAATCCACATATAAGAACTGGTCATCATATAGAGTTATCTATATGAAAAATAAAAGACAAAATTACAGGACTTTATCGGAGCTATATCAGGACATCAACAACAATATAACACTTGATGCGATTGATACATTACGTGGCAGAATTACAAGAGCATACAGAAATCATAAGGAAAGAATAAGCCACGTTGTAAAAATATGCTGTGTTGTAATAGGAATTGTCGCGTTAATTGTATTTTTAAGTAACACGGTATTTGACGTAAGTCCTCTGTATAGATTATTTGTTAACACATTCAAAAAAATTGGAACAGAGTCAATGCTAAATTAACTATCAGACGAGAGGTGTAAGAGTGATACAGGAATTATTACGATTTATCATACAAAAAATTAAAATGTTTTCTTCCGGAATACAGAGACTTTTTGCACCACAGTCTATACTGGGAAAAGTTAAAACAGCAGTAAAGAGAGTTATCGATAAAGTATTCAGAATAAAACCACGAGATGAACATGATTACTACACCGTTGGCTGGTTCATGGTTAGCAAACGTCTTGTATCCATGATTTTGTTTGTTGTTGGAATTGTGGGAATATATTATCTTTTGACGGAGCAGACATCTTTATTTAGCAAAGATGATACAGGAGTAAAGACATATTCATATGATTCAATTCGCCTTAGATTTGCAGATGGAACGGTAAAGATAAAGACAAAATCAGGTTACATAGGTTATTATGGCGAAGTATCAGATGGAAAAGCTAATGGTGATGGAATATTATATGCATCACCACAAAATGTAAGATATGATGGAGCATTTAAAGACAGCGAATATTCTGGAGAAGGAAAGCTGTATGGTGATAATGGAAACGTGCTATATACAGGAAATTTTGAACACAACCTATATCAGGGGGAGGGAACTTTATACCATGATAATGGAAGTGTGGAATATATGGGTAATTTTGACAACGGAGTAAAAGAAGGAGAGGGAAAGCTCTTTGATGTGAGCAGCAATGCTGTTTATTCAGGAAATTTCATTAATGATGAAATAAATTATGTTGAACTTCTTGGAAATTCAACAGTTGATATAAATAAAATATATACAGGACAGCGAACAATATACTTTAAGGATGATGAATTTGTAGTTAATATGTCAGACATAGACGCATATTATGGAGGAAATTCCCGGGAAAGCAATTTAAATGATGAGGTAATTGTTAATCAGGTATATGTGAATAAGAAAAGCTGTATCATCAATGGAAAGAAAGTCACATCAATTTCTCAGATAAAGGAAATGATAGGCGAACCTGGATTTGAAGGAACATCAAATATTAAATTAAGTGAAGCTGTTATACTTGGAAAAGCAACTGAAAAGCCAGGGGATATAAAGGATGCAGTAGAGATTGAAAAATTTGATCAGGATGCGGAAATATATCTTACAGTATTTGAATGTGATGATATACAATACACATTTTACAGTGAAGAAAATAGTGATGAATTCATAATGTATGCAATAGAAAAATAGTAAATTGCAATACAAATATTTGGAAAGGAGGAGCAGATAATGAAGAAATACAGTGCATACATTTTAGCATGTGTTCTCGTGGTATTGTCGGTATTAGGAAATATTGATAATACAGTATTGGCAGCGGATAACAGCAAAGTCATTACAATTGATATGGCTGTTAATATGGGAATATCAAAGAGCAAGAATTACAGGAAAGTTAAGAGTCAAATAGCTTTGAAGCAGATAAAATACGCAGCTGCAGTTAAAAGTATAAGGCTTAAGAAAAAAAATATGTCTACATTTCGCTGGTCCCCTTTACTAAATTTTAAGTTTCCACAAAAGGCAACACTTGCGGAAGAATTTGAATTCACATTTAAACCAATTCAGATTCAATCAGAAATAGATGTTCTAAATCACAAATTATCAGACACATTATATGAATCTACTGAAAAGGTTTCAAATTTATATGTGGAGATATATACATATCAGGAGAAAATAGCTTACGAAGAAAAGCAGCTTCAGTCCTTAAAGGACAACTTAGATAAGAACAGCATCAAGCTCATGACCGGTGAAGCAAAACAGAGCGATATTGACAAAATCAACTCATCAATAAAAGCATTGGAAAACACAATGGCATCGGACAAAAGAGCGTTTGAGAAGGACAAATCAGACATAACAGATTTGATAGGATTGAATGTTACCAGCGGATATAGCTTTACTAATCCTTACATAGAAGCCACCATAAGCAGAAGTCAGCTGGACAGCTTAATAACAAAGACACTTGATAGAAGTCAAAGCTTTTATGAAGCAAAGATGAATACAAAGCTTGCACTTACATCAGTGAATACGAATTATAGTCTTATGAATTCCCAATATGGTTGGAAAATGGGCTATATATCAGGATATTTTACACAGGCAAAAAATGGAAATGCCATAGATGCTGATGCATTTAAGACAGCATACAATAATTTCCTAACTGAGATAGATTCACCTTGGACAGGCAAAAAGAAAATACTTTTCATAAGAATTCCAAGGGAATGGTTTAAGGGAAGTATAGATGGTGTCAGATATGTAGAGGATGATCCATATATTTTATATACAAATGTATTAGAGTACATAGAAGCCTTGGATGATCAGAATTCACTGGAAAAGGAAATCAGAAAAGAGGTTGAAAACACCTTTGAAAATCTTGTTACTCTCAGAAACACATATGATTTTTCAGTGGAACAGATGAACACCTCAAAGCAGGAAATGACAAAGGCTAAGTTATTGAATAGTGCCGGAGAATTGACTTTTGAGGAATATGATGAAATTAGACAGGAATATGAGGAATTGCAGATTAGTGTCATGGAGAATTTAAAACTCTATTCACAGCAGCTATACTCATTTGACAGATTGACCTGCGGCTCAGTAAAGGAATTGCTTAATTCCACAGACAACAGCCTGTCAGAAGGAGCTCAGGGAGACAGCTACATAGAAGAAACAGAAACAGGAATATATTACAATATTACAAATATTGTAGCAGATAATATATTTGAAGTGTCGTTATACACAACGGAAGACTGTGAAACAGATGTGACATCATTTGAACTATGGGTTGATGGAACTCAAATTGGTGCCAAAACAGATATTGACAAAGTCATACGGCACTTAACATTAGATATGGATAGTGCAGAAAATGTAATAATTCGATTGTATGATGGAGATAAATTCATATCAGATTGTAAGATTGATCCACAGGTCTACAGTGATCAGTTAGCCATTGAAGTAAAAAAGGTAGAAGAAGCTGAAGAACAAAAGGTATTAGGTACTTATTCGTATACTGTAAATAAAAACACAGGAACAGTGAATTTTTCAGTAACACCAGATAAGGATTTGAATGCTAAGTATTTTAAGCTTGTTAACAGCGATGGCAAAGCAGTGTATTCTGATGAACCTATAGCAGTGGAAAATACATTAACATATCTGTCATTTATAAAGAATGACTTAGAGAACTTAAAAGTAGTATTTTATGATGGCAATAAAAAAGAACTAAAAACAGGTATAATTCAGTCGTCAGGCAAACAGATAATAGAGAAGTAACACATAAGGAGATAATATGAAGATAAAGCATAAGAAAATTACAATAACAATAGTTGCGATATCAATTATTTCATTAATAGTTTTGTTGGGTAATACTGTGGTAAACGCCATATTTAATGATGAAACTGATGCAACGCATATTAATCCTGCAGAAATTGAGAATTCAACTATTATTGTGGGTACGCATCTTATACATCTAAGTGCCATTAATGATGAGATATATGCCATTGCACAGGAAAGTGCCAGTGCATCAGGACAGTCAGCAATGTATTACAAATCAGAGCTGGCAAACGGAAGCTGGTATGAAATATCAGACGCATCAGGTATATCAGACATAACACTTTCAAGCAAAAAGATAAATAATGATGTAATAGCAGGGTTAGCCTTGAGATACCACACAAAATCAGATGGAGTTACATATGATTTGATGAGTGGCAAAGCAATATGCGTATTTGATACCGTTGATCCATACAAAATTTCAGAGCTTGGGGAATTAGATGCCATAAATACACAGCTTGAAATGATAAATGGCAAAGACGAAAAAAGTGATTCAGATGAAAATAATATAGATAACATAAACAAATTAATGGATATGGGTGAGGACTTAGAAAAAGAGGAAAAGGACAACAATAAAATGATAGAGAATCTCAATAATCTCTACATTAAGAATAAAGACAATTCTGATGCTGCTGGTGCAATAATGTCAGTAATGCAGCAGATAGACAGTGCAAGACGATTGGATGTGTACAGCAAAATTAATGATGAGCTGCAGTCACTGATTACAAAAATTCAAAATGAAGAGGATGTAAATTATGCATTGATAACTGCTATTGGCACCTGCTTAGAGGAAGTAGAAACTAAACAGACCGAATGCGCATCAAATACTATGGATGGAAATAGCAGTGCCATGGCTCAGGTTAAGAATGAGATTATTGAAGAATTAGCTCAAAACAGTGATGGGGCAGATGTTGATAATCAGATTGGTAATCTTGTTGATATTAACAATATTATGGATGGAGTCACAAAGAATCCTGATAGAGAAGCAGCTCTTATAACAGATGTGTTAATTGATAAATCAGATGATTTACTCTCGGCTTCAAAAGAGCAGGGTGAGCTTGAGATGGGATTGGCAGAAAATGAATCGCTGGCTTCATATGCATTATCAAGAATGTCTGCAGAAAAAGGAGAGAAATTCATTGATGATCGAAAAAAGGCATTAGAAGACCTTTTAGATTCAATCACTGATGAGAATCTTAAAGCCAGTGCTCAGGAAATGATTCAAAATAGTCTTGATAATTTGGAAGATATGAGAAGTGAATTATATTCAGGCAACGATAATGAGATGAGTTCTTTGTTAGCAAAGAAGGAAGAATATCAGTTGAAAATGAAAGAGGCACTTGACGATAACGATTTGAATACTGCTCAGAAATATGAAAATATGATAGCAGATGTTGATGATGAAATAGATAAATTAAGTACACAATTAACGGAAATTTTACAATCAGACACTGCATCAGAACAGGAAAAAGCACAGGCACAGGCCCAGCTTGGAAGTGGTTTGGCAGCCTCAGAAATTGAAGAAATAAAGGATAACATTCTAAGTGATATCAAAGAGGATTCCTATGATGGTACTGAGGATGAACTCAATTCAATAAAAGATTACGCTTCAATTGCACCAGAGCTGTCATTAAAAGCACTGGAGGAAATATATAAGAAGCTTAGCAACAAGTTATATCTTGAGTCGGATACAAAGAATGAAAGTACAATATCTGATTTGATGGGTAAGGTTGAAGATATTGTGTCAGATGCATCAGCACTTGCACAGAATCAGCCTGACGAAAATAGTCTTTTAACAATTATTGAAAATATGTTAGGAAGTTCATTTGAAGACGCAAGTGATGTGGACCAGGCAATAATAGTTGCTGCATTGGCAAGGTGTGCTGATGAAATGGGAAATAAAACAGCACAGTCATTGGCAGAGGAATACGCTGCGGACAGCTACAATGCAGATAATATTTATACATTTAAGAAATTTCAAAGTGAAGCATGGGAATTTATTCCTTTAGATAAAATAGCACTATGCTGCGATTACCGTTATGTATTTTATAACAGTGAAAAAAAGGGAACTGTCAGAAAAGGAACAGAGTATTATGAGTTCGAAGTATTTTCTAAAACAGTGGACAGGCAGCAGTCTAAATCAGAAGAAATGAGTACCTTTGCGAGATATCAGTCAACTATATACATACCGGCTGATTATGCACAAACGGCTTTTTCTGTAGCTGATATATATGTTAGCAATTCAGATTACGGAATAATTGTCACAACAGATATGGAGGAGGAGGTAACTAAGTATATGGAAGCATTTACACAAGCAGCAGTCAATTAGAAAGGAGGTGCATAATTTGGGACAGCTAGTTACAACTGGTGCAACACTAAAATGTTCATTTGGTAATGTACCATCAAAACTAAATGTTACATCTCAGTCAAAATGTGTTGCTTCAGGAAAACCCATTGCAACAATAAAGGACGCGGCTGCAACTACTAATATTTCAAATTTTGGAATGTGTAGTTCAATGTTGAACCCGCAGGTTATAGCGGCGACTTCGGCAGCACTTGGTGTATTATCACCTCAGCCGTGCCAGTTTGTTTCATCAGGCTTATGGATGTGTAAGTCTAAATGCAATGTGGGCGGTGCACCTGGACTAACAAGTGAAGGTACACTGATGTGCACTATGGGTGCCGGTAGTATTACGGTAGCGGCGTCTGGACAGACAAAAACTACTGTTAATTAATATAAAACGAAAGGAGAATATACAATGGCAGAATATTTATCACCAGGAGTATATGTGGAGGAATATGATAATTCTCCAAGAGCAATGGAGGGAGTTGGCACAAGCATAGCAGGCTTTGTGGGCATGGCAGAGAAAGGTAGAACAGTAGGAGCACCAGTTCTTATTACTAACTTTTCTAACTTTACAAAGGTATATGGAGATTTCTTAAGTGAATTCACTTACGGAGAATACCGTTATCTTGCCAACAGTGTTGAGCAGTTTTTCGCAAATGGAGGAACTACATGTTATGTATCAAGAGTAGTTGCACCAGGAGCTAAAAAAGCAGAAAAGAAGATGGGAAACCTTACCGTTACAGCAGTAAACGAAGGTAAATGGGGAAATCGTATACAGTTTTCAATGCAGACTGTTATGAAGAAAAAGATGCAGATTATGTCACAGGATGCTGAAAACGTAAATGCATACACTGCAAAATCAGTTGAAGGCTTTAGAGAAGGCGACATAGTATGCGTTAATGGTGAGTACAACAAGATATTATCAATATTTGATAAAAAGGTTACTTTTGTAAATGCATTCACTGCAAATGTAGTTGATGCAGCACTTGTACCATCAGTAGTTATATATCTTGTAGAAACAAATATCACAGTAAGGTATAATGATGATGTTGAGGAGTATGCAGGAATTAGCTTTAATATCACTTCACCAGACTTTATTAACTTCAAGATGGAAAGCAGTGAACTTGTTAAGGTTGAGTACACAGTTGGAGACGACATTAAGAACCCTGTATGTGAAATACTTGGAGACGAGAAGGATGCAGGAATGTTCACACTTGAAGCAGGTGATGATGGTAATATTGCCAAGGTAAATGCAGGAACATTTATTGGTGTTGACAAGGGACCTGGAAAACGTACAGGTATACAGTCATTTATAGAAAATAATGTTGTAAGTATGATGGCTGTTCCAGGCGTTACAATTCCAGAAGTAATGGTATCATTAGTATCTCTTTGTGAAACAAGTGGAAACAAATTTGCAGTACTTGATATGCCAAAGAATGCTACAGGAGTTGATGATTTAGTTACATACAGATCAATGATAGACAGCACCTATGCAGCAATGTATCATCCATGGATACAGGTATTTGACCGTTCAAGCCAGAAAGCAGATTTCGTACCACCATCAGGAGCAGTACTCGGTGTGTATTCAAGAACAGACATCAACAGAGGTGTTCATAAGGCACCTGCTAATGAGACAGTAATGTGTACAGGATTAAAGGTTAATTACACTAAGGAAGAGCAGAATCTCCTTAATCCGGAAGGAATTAATCTTATCCGTAGTCTTCCTGGACAGGGTATCAAAATCTGGGGTGCAAGAACAGCAAGCAGCAACTCTTCATTCCGTTATGTCAATGTAAGAAGATTATTCATTTTTGTTGAAGAAAGCATTAAAGCAAATACTAACTGGGTTGTATTTGAGCCAAATGACAACACATTATGGACAAGAGTAAGAATGACAATAGCATCATTCCTTGACAATCTGTATCGTAATGGAATGCTCGCCGGTTCATCACCAGAGGAAAGCTATTTTGTAGAAATTGGACCAACAACAATGACTCAGGATGACATAAGAAGCGGAAGATTAATATGTAATATTGGTATAGCACCTTCTAAACCAGCAGAATTTGTTATATTCAGAGTAACACAGCATACAGCAGAATCTGGTTCAGAAGAATAATAAAAGGAAAGGATTGGTAAAAATATGGCAACATATCAGAATAAGGCAGGATTATCATATCCATTAACAAAGATGAATTTCCTGGTAACAGTAGATAATGTAAATGGAACAGCAGCATTTAATGAAGTAAGTGGAGTAGAAGCTTCTGTAGATGTAATTGAGTTTCGTCAGGGTAATTCACACAGCTTATCAACAGTTAAGCTTCCAGGATTAGTAAAGCATGGAAATGTTACTTTGAAAATGGGATATACAACAGACAGTGCATTCAAGACATGGGTTCAGGAATGTGTAAGCGAAGTAAGAGGTGAAATGCCTAGAAATAACGTATCAATTGAGCTTATTGACATTAATGGTGGTGCACCACAGAGTGCAGTAACATCAATAAGTGGAAGCACAGTATGGATTCTTACAAATGCATGGGTAACTAAATACAATGCACCTGATCTCAATTCAACAGCTAATGAAGTTGCAATCGAATCAGTAGAAATTGCATATGAGGAACTCGTAATTCCAAACTAAAATATCAAATAGAGATATTACTGATAAATAGATGTGGGGCTTAAAGGCCCTGCATCTGATTATCTTTTAACAAGGAGGATACAGATGCAGACTGTATATGAATTTACATTACCTAAGGGATACGTTGACGGTGATGGAGAAGTGCATAAAAATGGCAAGATGAGACTTGCAACAGCAGGCGATGAAATTGGAGCTACAAAAGACCCAAGAGTCATGGGGAACCCTGCATACTTAACTATTGTTGTTCTATCAAGAGTTGTTACACAGATAGAAGGCTTAGATATGGTGACTCCCACAACAATTGAAAAATTATTTACAGCAGATCTTGCATTTCTACAGGAAATGTATCAGCGTATAAATGATGTGGAGGAACCGGTAATCAAGACAGTGTGTCCACATTGCGGTGAAAATATTGAGATTCCACTAAATTTTACAATAGAGGACTAAGGCTTTATCCTGAGGACGAGATGTATAAGGAAATGTCATTCATATCGTATTATTTTCACTGGGGAAATAAGGATGTAATGGATATGGATCACAGAAGCAGGAGACGCTGGTGTAAGGAAATATCAACAATAAATCAGAGCCTTAGCTCCTCAAAAAAACCAAAAGAAAAGAATATTTTTGATTTAAGGCCAAATGTGTAATACAAAACGGAAAGGAATTAGATTATGGCAGATACAAAGAATCCACTTTCAAGCTATAATTTTCTGGTAAGGGTTAATGGAATAAGTGATATTCCATGTAAAAGTGTTCATATGTTTGCAAAACAATGCGATTATGAATATATAAAAGAGGGCGGCGTAAATGATCATGTTCATGTCAAAAGAAAACAGGCGCAGGGCCCTAATATTGTTAAAATCGAGCGTTATGTAAGTGATGACGTGCTGACAACATTTGGAGGACCGGGGTCAAAAATGATATTACCGATGCTTGTGTTAGTGAGCAAATACCCGGGAGAATTTAGTTCTCCTTATAGAATGTACACATTTACCGGATGCACGGTAATGAAAGTAGAATATGGCGAATTATCAGCTGAAAATGGCCAACTCCTGACAGAAATCATTTCCATATCATACGAAGATGTTGTATGCGTTGATAATCCTATGGCCAAAGAAAAAGCACCATGGGAGTTTGATGGAACCAAGGTATCAGGAAAGGGAAAAAGATATGCCAGAAGTGTGGGTGATTACGGAGTAAGTACATCAAATGATGACTCCAAGAAAAGAAAATGGCCCACAACAAGCAGCAGAGTTGATATAAATAAATACTTGTAGAAATGGAGATTAGCATAATGATAACGCTTAAAGAGCCTATTGAATTAAAAAGCCTGAACAATAAAATAAAAGTTAATAGAGCCTTTAATGAGAAGATTATTGCTAATTACAATATTGCAATGTCAAAAATCAACAAAGAAGAGATGCTGCATTTGCTTATGCAGGGACCGGAGGATGAACAGAATCAGTCAGCCATAAGCTACATATCGAATGTTTCGGTATTTAATAATAATGAAGTGAGAATCAACTACATAAATCAACTTATTAATAGAATTCTCGAGATACAAAATGGAGATATAACATTTCAGGATAAGGCATATATAACATGTATATTGAATCAGCTGGGTATTAAGAATGTACACGAATATATTCGCAACATTAAAAAATGCTTCAGTGAAATGAATACAGCTGCCAATACCCTTAAGCTTTATGAAAATATTGTAACGAATATGGATTTAGAGCATAGCAGCAGTAATTATAGTAACTACGTGACTGAAAACAATGATGTAACAGAGAATGCAAATGAACAGGAAATAAATAATAACACTTTGTATTTATCAATTATGAAGCGAATTCAGGAAAAAGAAAATACAAATTTAGTGTATGCCCTAAATCACTTAAGTACGCAGGTACTCGATACATTTATATCTAACAATGACTTAATTACAGCAGAAAAACTGTATGCATTCAAATCAATAGACATTATGAATGACCGTCAGGTACTTACAGGAGAAAACCCCGGATTAGAAATCTACACATTTAATCCATACGAAAATAATTATGTGCATGAAGATGAAAAATATGAGAATTTCACAGCAGAAACTATTAAAGAACAGGTTATTTCTAACCTGATGGAACTGATTATTTTTCATACAGCAAAATCTACAGCTATTAATAACTATGAGATAAAGGGAAAAGAGAACAATTCATGGATTGATATTAATTATGAAATATGCCGCAGTGCTGTTGAGGCAGTGAATAGATATAGAATATCCTTTGAGGAGCACAAACAAAACAGTAACATAAGCATATATAACGATGCCTTTAAAAAGCTGATAAACACAAATGAAATTGAAATCCTTTCACAATTAGTACATAACAATTTTACATTTGAAAATAATACTGATAAGGCAGAAACGAATTTTATAGAAGCTGATAATAATGTATATCAGGAGGAACAAAGGGTAACACAGGAAAATCTTATATCACAGCTGATGGACATTGTTCGCTTAAATTCATTTGAAAATAATATCAATCAGATAATTAATTCATATAGTAATGAAAATAAATATGATGATATTGTCAAAGAAATAAAAAATCAAATAGTAAAAACATTTAAAAATGTCAGCCTTGATAGAATAACCGTTAATAATATTAATGAGAACAATAGCAGGACAGACATCTACAGTACAATATTTGAAGATTCCATTAGCACATTTATAAACAAAAACGAAAATAAAGAATATAATGAGAACCTAGTCAGCGAAAGCAACATAATACACGCAGATGCAGAATATTCAACTGCTGAGAATACTCTCCTTACAGTGGAAAATGCATTAGATGAGCTGATAACACATAACTATGCAGTGGAAAACCTGACTTTATTAAGTAAAGCACTGCAACTAACCTCTTATAATGAGAACAGAGAATTGATAACCAAGGTAAAAGCTCTGATTAGGAACAGCGTAAATAATGGCAGGCTTATACAGAATATGCTGGTAAAAGAGTATCTGACAAAAACAGAGCAAAAAGATATTTCAGAAGAAAATATTTTTGAAGAAAAGAATATACAGAATTTAAATAAGAATATTTTAGCAGAGTCAATAAAAAATGTAATCAAACAGTTTGACGAAAATACAGTAATTGATGAACTATTTAATATAGAGAATAATAAGACAAGCAATAATAGTATATTTACTACAGAAATAAAGAAAACAAGCAGCGAAGAAAAAAAGTACATAGTTTCAAAACTAATATATTTATCTGAAATGAATGAAAATATATTAAGCGAGATTGCAGAGCAATTTGTAGGGGAATACAAGACTTATAGCACAAATAGTCTCAAGGCTCCGGGAAATAATAGGAAAAATGAAGGTCAGTTAGTTAATGAAGTAATTACAAATATTATGAATAATTACGAAAATGAAATTATATACCGGCTGACAAATCAGGCTGTGAATAACAGCCAGGATAATGTCACATATAATGTGTCCAATAGCAGCACAGACAATATTCTTTATCATAGTACAGACATTTTAAATGAATTGTTGATGAATATTAATGAAAGTGAAAGAGAAGAAATTATCAGAAAGCTCGATACAATATCCAAAGTAGATAGGGAAAGATTAGTGCAGGTTATAGAATCACTTAGTAGTGTACAAGACCATGTAGTAGAAGACAAAAAGAACAAAAAGAATCCGGAAAATATTACGAATATGGTTAACAATGTTATTTACAATGCTATGTCTCATTACACGAAAAATAATGTTGCAAATGAAGAGCATATTAATAATGTTAACATAGTGCATGGTAATGGTGATACAGAAGCTTATACAAGCATTTCGCAGGATGAAAGTTACAGTGAATCGAATACTGAAACAACACTATCATCAGAAGTATCGAATTTAAATGAGAGTATGACTAATATAATTAGTCATGTATTTTTAGAGCATGTAAATGAAGAAAAGCTGTTGGCAGAAAGCAACGCATACATAAATAATATCATTCACAACAGCGAAGAAAATTCAGTTCTCAGATACTATCAGGAAAAAAGTCAGATAATTAACAAGGCAGCAGACACAGATATTCATGAGAAAATTAATACAGTAAATAATTACAACAGCTCATATGAAAATACTGCTAAAGCATATATTGTTTACGAAAATATGGTCAATGAAGGGAATACATCTGATAATGGTGTGGAGAATGAAGTAACCTATGTAAATAATTATGAAGAAAGAAATATTAACAGAACAGATATAAATGAATTTGAAAGTAAGAGCAATGTTACACAAAAAGCTACAGACGCATATACGACAAATAATATTCAGGAAATACAGCAGCTTGTAAAAGAGAATATGCAGAAGGAAGTAAGAAGCATTACAGATATGGTATATCAAAAGATTGAGAAAAAACTTCAAAATGAGAGAAAAAGAAGAGGAATCTAGCAAATGATTGATATCAAAGAAAAAGCTATTATAGAAATTGAAAAGGGTACAGTTGATGAAGTAATGGAAGAGGAAACGAAATCCATGTCTTCACCTGTTTCTAGTGGTGGTATTTCAGGAATAACAGATAAACTTAAGAGCGCTGCAACTAAAATGGCAACAAATGCTTTGAATTCAATTATATCAGATATTACCGGTAATTTTGCGAAGGATACAGAGCAGCTAGAGGTTCAGTTTAACCCTGCAGAATTGAAAATTTCAGCCAGTACCAAGAAAAGCAGACCACAAACCGGAATAGATGTAAAACATAAAAAGGCACAATATGGAAGCCTTGGAGTACAGGTTAGTGTAAGCATTCCATTGATATTTGACGTGTCTGACGAGAAGGATGGTGTAATAGGCAATAACATCAGCAACAAACTCAAAAAAGGAAATGATTTAGCTGCGAAGGTAGATAAATTTATTGAGACAATAAAGGATCCATATTTAAGAAATATAAGATTCAGCTGGGGAAATCTTTTATATGAAGGAAAGCTGTATTCTGTAGATGTTAACTATACAATGTTTAATAGAGATGGAAGCCCGATTCGTGCCAGCGTTGATTTGGAGCTGCTATGCAGAAACGAAGATGGAAAAAGTTACTGGGATGAACGGTGTCAGCAGATGATTGGAAAAGAGGCAGGAAATGGCATTATCTAGTAAAAGAATCAATGGAGTTATTCTTCAAAAAGCCATTATTTTTGCAAGAATAAAGGAAAAGCAATCCGTTTCCATGATTGACAACATTACAAAAAAAATTGAAAATATGGGAAATATACTAACCGGTGAGGATCAGGTAACTTCCAATATGAAGGCAAATGGATATCAGCCTATCAAGGTGCAGTATAATCCTGAATCAATTAATATAACAACTCATGCCAAAATATCAGACAAAGATGATGCAGCGGGGATAACCGGTGACAGTGGCGGAACGGTGGAATTAAATGATGAAAGCGTTTTGTCGTTTAAATTGATATTTGAGGCTGTTGATACACTTGGAAAAAACACTGTAAAAGAAGATGCAGAGGGAATAATTGCCCTTATGGTATCAGACATTACAAGAAATGTTACATTTTACTATGGTGATATCCTATTCAGTGGCGAGCTTGACAGTGTGCAGGTTCAGTATACCATGTTCGACATAAATGGCAATCCAATATGGGCAGAAGTATCAGTAGGCATACGGGAAGAGGAAGAAAAAGAAGAAGATGAGGATGAGGCTGTTGAGGAAAAAAAGCCATCCACAAGCTTTGAAAAATTAAGTAAAGAATATGGAGATTTCAGCAATCCTGTATCAATAATAAAGATAAATGGAAAGGATATATCTGAAAATAAGAAAGGAATTGTAGTATCAGATTTGGAGGTTGAGCTATCCAGTGGATATGAAGCATCAACCGCACATTTTTCACTTTACAATACATTTGATAAAGCGAAGAAAGAATTTATTATAGACGAGATAAAAAAATTCATTATGTTAGGTTCATCTGTTGCGATTAACACAGGCTATGGGGAAATTGCCAAAAACATATTCAGAGGATACATATCGAGAGTGAATTTCTCTTATGAAGAAGGCGAAATGCCACATATTGAAATAACATGTATGGATGTAAAGGTTATAATGATGGCAGGCAATCATGCCAAACAGCTTCAGGCATCAAGCTATGGTGAGGCAGTAGAAAGTATATTTGATGGTTCTATATATCAAAAGCTGTTAAGTAATGAGATAATTACGGAGCTGAATGTAGGCGCTACACCTGATAAAAAGGTAAAAATGCCTGCAGCTCCAACAGATGAGAAAGAAAAGGAAACCACCATAGAGATGGTAAATGAAAGTGATTACGAATTTGTAGTGAGAGCAGCAAAAAAATTTAATTATGAATTCTTTATTGATAGTGGAAAAGTTATATTTAGAAAATCAAAAGCGGTAACAGGTAAGCTAATGGATTTAAAGCTTGGACATGGTGTTCTAAAATTTAATGTGGAATACGACATGACAGGACTTGTTGAAAGCATCCATGTAAGAGGAATGGATCCAAAAAGAGTTAAACTAATTAAGGCTAAAAAGAAATGGAACAATAAGATATCAATTGGAAATAAGGCAAAACAGCTGATAAAGAAAAGCGAGCGTATTTATATAGATCCAACGGTTGCAAATCAACAGGAAGCTGATTACAGAGCGGGATATCTTATGGAGGACATGTCATATAGATTTGGAACACTCACATGTACAAGCAAGGGAATGCCGGAACTTAAGCCAGGTAACCTTATTGGGCTGGATGGTCTTGGTAATCCTGTGAACAATGAATTTTATGTAACAGAGGTTAAACATTTATTTAGTTCAAATAATGAATATACATGTGAAGTTACAGCGAAAGCGGCAAAAATCGGTGACAGATAAGGAGGGACTATGGGCTGGTATGATATTATAGATGATGTAGCGCAAAAACAAATACTTAAAACTGACATGGGAGATAACAGGCTTAACGGTGTGACAATAGGAATTGTTGCAAAGAAGTATAGCAAAGAAATGCCGGGGCGTGTATGTGTGCAGATTCCTGTAAGAGATGCAGATGCAAATGTACTGCAATGGGCAAGAGTAGCGATGCCATCCGCAGGAAAGAAGTGGGGAGTATATTTTCTTCCCGAAATTGGGGATCAGGTACTTTTAGCGTTTGAAGAGGGAAACATAGCAAAACCATATATTATCGGATGTGTCCATCAGGATGGGGATTTGTTTTTAAGTCAGATGGCTGATGAAGACAATCAGAGTAAATGCATAAAAACTAAGAATGGAAACAGCATTACTATCAAGGATAATGTTGAGGGTGAGGGAGAGAAGGATAAGATTATCGTATCAACCTCTAAGGAAATGTGTTCATTGAAGCTGGATAACGAAAATCAGGTTATATCAGTATCAGATAAAGAGAAAAAAAATTCAATGGAAATGAAGCTGGAAACAGGAGAAATTAAGATTAAATCTGAGAAAAAACTGACCATGGAAATTGGTGATATTAGTATTACAATGAATGGTGAAAATGGAAAAATTTCTATTGATTGTAACAAGTTCACATTAAAGGCATCAGATGGAATTAAGCTGCAGACAGATAGCAAAATCACTGTAAGCAGTGGAAATGCTTCCATAGAGGGGTCTTCAGGACTCAAGCTATCTAGTGGTAATTCAACAATAATTGAAGGTTCTTTAATTAAGATTGGATAAACGAATTTTATGACAGGAGTGAGAATTAATGGCAGATTATAGAAAACAGCACATTGTTGGAATGAAATTTCCACCGCAGGTGAATAAGGCCACAGGTAGATTTGAAACTGTTGCAGATAATGAAAGCATAAAAGAATCCATAAGAATTATTCTTACAACTGGAAAGAAGGAAAGATTTATCAGACCTGAATTTGGCTGTAACATATTGGAATTCACATTTATGGATAAGAATCAGGCAATGTTGAATTTGATGATGTCAAACGTGGAGAGAGACCTGAAAAGAAATGAGCCAAGAATCGAGAATGTAAAGGTAACATTGGCAGATGACAGCGACGAAGAAAAAGTATTTATCAATGTAGAATATACAGTCAAAGACAGCAAAGAAAATGAAAATGTACTTGTAGAATTGTAGTTCACAGTATTACAGAAATGAGGAATATTATGGAAAAAGAATCCATTAATGAATCAATAAAAACTGAATTAATGAATACATTTAAAGCTTATTCAGAGTCATATACACCACAGTGGAATGTTGATTTTCATAAGCCTGATATTGGTACAGCAATTGGAATGATATTCATAGACCAGATGGTTGATAATATTAATAGATATGAAGAGCTGTTAGAGCAGTACCATGAAGAATTTATTGATATTCTGAATCTAACATTAAATCCACCAAAACCAGCTAAGGCTGTTATAGTGATAGACCTGATGCACAATGTTATTCCGGGAATAATGCTCCAGAAAAACAGCAGATTTTCAGCATTTGGAGAAGATGAAAACATTATTTTTGAGAGTGTAGCAGGTATATATATAACAGAGTCGGTTATTGATACAATAATGTATAAGAATTCCATGAGTGAGTACAGGCTTATAAAAGGCAATTTTAACATACCTGACTATAATGGTAATGGATACATAGAAATTAATAAAGCAAAAGCAGCAAAAATAACTTGTGATATAGAAGAAAATGAATTAAAAAATGAGATTATTTTTTGGCATGAATTTGCCTTTAAAGGCAATGAGGATAAGGTTATTATCAGATTTGAGAAGGGGGAGGAGCTTCTTCGTTATATAGAGGAGGGTAAGCTTTCACTAATATATCTCGGCGATGGAATTGAGGCTTCTGTAGACAGCTATAGCATAGTAAATAATAGTATTGAGTTTGCCACAGGCGATAATGAGATTAGCGGAATATGTATACGTCAAAATGAGTCTATAGATGAAAGCGTATTCATAGAGGGCGTAGATATTTATGCAGAAGGCAATAAAAGGATGGCTGATATAGCCACAAATGATGTTAGAGAATGCAAGGTAGACAATTTCACACCATTTGGCGATACAATAGCTCTGTATGAGCAGTGCATAATTGGAAGTGACAGCTGCTTTTCAAAAAAAGGCTCAACAGTCACAATGGAATTCGATATTGAATATGATTTACATGATATAGGTCAGTCTGAAAGCAGGGACACGAACCTCAAGGTAATTAAAAGAAGAAAATATAGTGACTATAAGCTTCCAAAATATGATGTATATGTAGATCAGGTTATATTTGAATACGAAACTGAAAGAGGCTTTAGACCAATTGATGGAACGGAAATATATACAGATATATTTCATGATAATGGAAGTGATGGTCATAGGAAAATATCCTTTAGATGCCCTGAGGATTGGGAGCCTTCGGAAGATGGAGTGTATGATGGAAGGGTGCTAAGAATCAGAGTTCTTAAGGCAGATAATTGCTATATGCAGCCATGCAGCCATCATTATCCAACCATAAAGAATTTAACCATGGCATATGGATACGAGGACAACACATTCAACCCACAGAAGATTGAGAAGATAGAGGGATTTTTAAGAAATGATGTAACAGAAATGATTAATAAAGGAATGTCAACACGTTTGTTTAGTGGAAATGATGCTCACGGACAAAATGTTATGTTTATGGGATTCGATAAAAAGCTGCAGGGAGGTCCTGTAAGTATTTGGTTTAAAATGGATGACGATAAGACTATTTCATCTGAGGAAAAGCTGTTTTATTATTATGGTAAAAATGGTATCAACAGACTTAAAGTAAAGGATAATACAGATAATTTTTCACATTCTGGCACAATTGTATTTTATCCTCCAACAGATATGGTGTTATCAACGCAGTTCGGACAGCCACGTTATTTTATATACATAGAGGGAATTGAAAATGGCATGAGCTTTGGCGACATAAGATTTAATGGCGTTGAGGTTCAGAATATCGAAACAAAGGATGAAGAAGAATATTATATCCAGTATAGCGAAAGTAATATGACCTTTGATATTGAATGTCGAAGGCTGCTATCGGTGGATTTGTGGGTTAACGAAGTTAAAGAACACACACGTATGCAAATGCTCAATATGCAGGTTGACAATCCTGACCAAGTAAAAATAGAATACGATTATTTCGGTGAAATTAGAGGCTTTTATGTATTGTGGAAGGAAGTTGATAATTTCTACATGTCAAATGAAAAAAGGGCATATGTTTTGGACAGGCATAACGGATGTATTAGATTTGGTGATGAAAAAAGAAATCTTATTCCTAAGAATACAACAGATGTTGCATTTAAAGTCGTTCCTCATTATTGTAGTGGTGAGAAAGGAAATGTAGCGGTTGGAACAATCAGTGATACAGTTTCTAATATCATGTATGTTGACAACATAGCAAATCCAATAGATGCATTTGGCGGAAGTAAAATGGAGCAGTATGATGAACTGCTTAACAGAGGAACCGGGCTAATAAGTGCCCATGGTCGACTGGTAACAGAGGATGATTATGTTCGAGAGGTTTACAGCTATTCAGATACAATATATAGAGTGACATGTTATGAGAAAAAATCGCATATTTACATAGTTCTTCTCATGAGCGATTATAGTAATGGAGCAGGCTCCTTTCAGATAATCAAAAATGAATTAAAAAATCATTTGCTCAGCATGAGCGATATGTCAATAACTAAGAAAAATTTTCATATCCTAGAGCCATTATTTGTAAATATTAACACAACAATATGGATTAAAAGTGACAAGGATTCAGATGCCTTTGCAATAACATCATTAATAGAGGAAAAACTCAAACATTTCCTTGACCCGGTTAACGGAAGAAAAGGAAATGGATGGGATATAGGAGTGCTTCCTAAAAAGTCACAAATGATAATGGAAATAAATGGTATGAGAGAGAAATTTTCAATAAAGAATATTTTGATTACAGTAAGCTATATTGACAAAACAGGCTTCCATGAATGTGAGCTTGAAAAGCTTGAGGGTCGTTTGGATATTGTTATCAGAAATGGCAAGCATAAGATTTATTCAGAGTAGTGAAAGGAGGAATCATGCATTGGGTAGAAGACAGATAGAAGAAAAGACATATGAACAATACATGGATGAGGTTGTCGGAAAAATATCTATGTATGCTCCGGAATGGACTAATTTTAACCCATCTGATCCGGGAATAACTACGCTGGAGAATATTACAGCATTAAATGTGTTACAGGAAAGCTATATCAATAAGAAACATCATGAAGGAAGAACGGCTTTGATGAAGTTGGCAGGATTTCTTCCTAAAGAGGGAAGTGCAGCGAGAGTATATCTTAGTGCAAAAAATAATCAAGATACGATTATTTTACCTGAGGGCCAGCAATTTCGCATAGGAGATTTACCATTTGAGTGTGAGAAGACAACTGTGGTATCTAAGGGAAAGCTTATTAATGTTGTTGCAAATAATAAAGATTTCAGTGAATTATTGGAGAAGCAGAATATTTATTCATGTTCAGTTTTTTCTGATAAGCCTGAAAAAAATATGGAATTTAATTTGATTTTTGATGAAATTCAATCTATAGATAAACAATTTAGTATATATGTGGATTTACAGACAGAATTTAACAGAAACAATCCTGGTGAAGGAAATAAAATGGTATCCCTTCACTGGCAGTGTTATACAGAAAAGGGTTTTCAAAACATAAGTGTAAAGGACGAAACCTGGGGATTTCTCTACAGTGGAATTATCAGGTTTGATTTGGGAGATAACCAGTTGATTAAGTGTGATGTTGGAAAGCACTCTGGTTATGTTATCAGGGCAGTATTAGACAAACCGGATTATGATATACCTCCGAAGCTTAACTATATTGAAGGCCCATTATTTGAGGTTGTACAGCAGGAGAATTTGTCATTTGTAAAAGAATATGTGGATGGACTTGATGAAATAGCAGTATACAGTGATATTTTGGAAAATGAGTACACAAGAATTTATTCATGGCAGGAAGAAAAAAATTGTTATACTTTATGCAATGAAGATAGATATCATATAGAACATGATGGATATGGTATGTTTCGTTATCAGTTTGATGGTGGATGTAAAAAAGTTATGATTGCAGCATACAGCGATTCGCTAATGCCACTTTGCAAAATAGGTGTAATAGAAGGATACGATAATCAATATATGGAATTGCCATTTAAGGGTCAGCTGGTAACCAATTGTTCTGTAATTATTGAGAGAACTGGTAAAAATGGTGAAAATGAGTATTTTCATATGCTGCCGGACATGCCGGGAAATGAAGGCTTTAGGTATCATATCGATAGAAAAAATGGAAAAATATACATAGATGATGGCGGAAGATTTCATGGAAGTACCGTCTACGTGGGGCAGTTTGCAATATCTAGAGGCATAGAGGGAAATATACCGCCTGAAAAGGAATTTACTCCTGTTGGTTACGAGAGTGATATTATTTTTACTAATCCTGTAGCAGGCTTTGATGGTTGTGATTTTGAGTCAGTAAATGAAGTGGAACATAGATTTTTACAGGATGTTAATAACAGCTACACCGCTGTTAGAGCACAGGATTATGTAGATGCCGTTATGGCAACTCCATTTTTGTGTATAGATAAGGTAAATGCTTATAGAAAAAGCGATGATAATATTATACATATTGCTGTAAAGCCACAAAGTGCAAAAAATCATCCGTCACTGCCAGGCTTATATAAGCAAATGATAATGGATAACCTTGATAAACGAAGAATTATGGGATCAATAATCCGGCTTCAATCACCGGTATATACACCTGTAAATGTATATGGTAAAATCAGTGTTAAAGAGCATTATGTTGATGCTGATAAAATAATTGATAATACAATTAGAGAACTGGTGGATTTTGCACATATGGATAAAGCATTTGGCGCAGCACTTCATTTTGATGTTATTTTTCAGAAGCTGGAGAGATTGGAATGCGTTGAAAGTATCGGAGAATTAACATTACGTCCATCAAGTCTGGCACATGTAACAGTTGATGGAGTTGATTTGATTGCAGACGGAAATTGTTTGTTTTATCCGGGAGAAATTAAGATAGACACACATATGGTTCATCATTAATTGAGCAAGTGCGAAGGAGGAAGCATGAATATTGGTAATGTTTATTCAATAAAGGGCAGCAGATTGGAATATGCCCATAAAAACAATATGGTATTACAAGATGATATGCTCATAGCTCACAAAAAAGGTTCATGCTATTTCATGGCCATAGACAGCCTGATGGAACATGGAAAATGGGGAAGATTTCATATGGAATATGAACATCAGGAGCACATGTCTATTAAAGTGGGAATACGCACATCGGATAATGAGTATTTGGAGGACGGCTATCTTGTTGATGATTTTTTAGCAGATGACGAAATACAGGCAGAAGAAAAAGAGTCAATATTTTCTTCAGATAACAGCATTTGCATTGAGAATAAAAGGGATATACTTTTGTACGAGCTTTCGGGAAGATATATGTGGATGTACATTTCAATAAATTGTGACTCGGATATGGAACTGATTATAAAGAATATCAGGATATATCAGGAGGGTGATAATTTTATCAATATTTTTCCTGAAATATACAGGGAGAGAAATAGCTTCTTTCATAGATATCTATCAGTGTTCTCAGGAATGTATTATGAACTACAGGAAAAGACTGAAGAGTTTGAAAGAAACATAAATGTCGATACAGCACCTATGGAAATGCTGCCAATTTTAGCATCATGGATGGGCTTGGATATACATGGTGACTATATGGACGAAGCCGCAATGAGAACAATTGTCATAGAGGCATATGAGCTCAACAAGAAAAAGGGCACAAAGGCTGCACTGGAAAGAGTAGTTTCCATAGTGCTTGGAGAGAAGGCAATAATAAAGGAAAATGTCGTGGAAAACAGTGATAGTGAGCTTGAAATAACTGTTCTTATACATACAGATGTGGAGCAGAATAGAAAAGCCGGAATACTGTATTTACTTAGACAGTTTAAGCCTGTCAGGGCATCCCTTAAAATAGACTGGCTTAGACAGAACGGCAGAATTGATGAAAATACTTATGTTGATTTGAATGCCGCAATAATGGATGGAAAAAACAAGTGCCTGGATTCAAATGAAAGCTATGATAACATAAAATTACAATAAAAGGAATGGAGAATAATATGAATATATCAGAGATTAAGAACAATGATGAAATCATACTGGAGATTAGTGGAAGAATTGATACGAATACAAGTGTAGAGGTTCAAAAGGAAGTATTGAAAGTGTTTCAGAAGACAAATATGTTAACAATGGATTTAAAAGCAGTTGATTATGTGTCAAGTGCAGGATTAAGAGTTTTCCTCATTTCTCAGAAAACAGCTATGTCTAAAAAAGGTAAATTTACATTAAAGAATGTTTCAGATGGAGTTAAGATGGTGCTGAATAGTTCAGGACTTTCAAAGGTGCTTGATATACAGTAATGCTATTGATATTAAAGGAGACTGAATATGGTTGTAGCAGCAGAATTATCTAAATTAGACGATGTGTTAGAATATGCCAGGGAAAATGTGATGAAATTGAGGGACACTGATATTGAGACAGGAGAAATATTTGGTGTGCAGTTCATTGTGGACGAAATATTTTCAAATATTTCTAAATATGGGGTAGTAAATGGGCCTGTAGAAGTGAATTTTGAAATTACAAAAAATTCCTGTGACAATATAGTTTTGAAATTTGAAGATAATGGAATAAGTTACAATCCTTTGATGGCACCAGAACCAGATATTAATGCACCGATTGAAGAGATGCAGCCTGGAGGCTGGGGAATTCATTTAGTAAAAGAAGCTTCTGAAAGTATGAAATATGAATATCGAAATAATAAGAATATTCTGGTAATAGAAGTGAAAAGAAAACAATAGGCTATAATATTGTATTTCAGAGTATTTAATAAGAACATAGAATAGAAGTCGAAAAAAAATTCTTGACTTCTATTTTTTTTATGATATACTTTGATAGTCAAATGATTTTAAACTAAAACATATCAAGATGCAAAATATAATAAAATAAAACAAAAACTGACAAGTTACGTGGAGGACGCTTATGACTGGAAAGATAATAGGAACAGGTTCCTATATTCCAAACAAAATATTAGATAACAACGAGCTTGCAACTATGGTTGAAACAAGTGATGAGTGGATAAGAGAACGAACCGGAATTATTAGCAGACATATTGTAGATGATGAGACAACGTCGAGTATGGCCTGCAAAGCAGCTATGAAAGCAGTGGAGAATGCCATAGCCGGTGGCTTCATAGGAAATGCGGATGAAATTGATGCTATTTTGGTATCCACAATGTCACCGGATATTATACTTCCGTCCATTGCCTGCGAGGTACAAAGGTATATTGGAAATACAAAAGCATTTTGTTTTGATTTAAATGCAGCATGCTCTGGATTCGTATTTGCATATAATACAGCCCTTTCATATATGAATATGGGAATTGCCGGGAATGTGCTGATTGTAGGTTCTGAAAGCCTGTCTAAGGTAGTGGACTGGTCAGACAGGGGCACCTGCATATTATTTGGAGACGGTGCCGGTGCGATGCTTGTCACATCAACAGATGAAAATGGAAAAGTTGTAATGCACTCAGATGGGACAAAAGCAGATGCTCTTTTGTGTAGAAATGGTGGGACAATGACTATGGATGGTCAACAGGTATTCAGATTTGCAGTCAAGTCAGTACCGTCATGTATAGAGGAGCTTCTGGAAAATATGGGAACAGATAAAGAAAATATAGATTATTTTATTCTGCATCAGGCAAATAGCAGAATCGTTGAGGCTGTTGCAAAGCGGCTCAAGACAGATATTGATAAATTTCCGATGAATTTACAAAAATATGGAAACACGTCATCGGCGAGCATTCCCATTCTTTTGGATGAGATGAGTAGAGATGGCTTGCTTGATGGTGGAAAGAAAATAGTAATGTCAGGATTTGGCGCCGGATTATCCTGGGGCGCAGCCTACATAACAGTTTAAATGGTAATTACCGGTTTTGCCGGATTACATAAATAGAAAACAAATAATTTGAATAAGAGTGCAAGCACAAAGGGTGCTTCAGAATGGAGGAAACATGTTAGAAAAGATTCAGGAATTAGTAGCAGATGGTTTAGGAGTAGAGGCAGAAAAGGTTGTACCTTCAGCTTCATTTAAGGATGATCTTGGGGCAGACTCACTTGATTTATTTGAGCTTGTTATGGCATTGGAGGATGAATTTGGTGTAGAAATCCCATCAGAAGAGCTTGAGAAAATGAGCACAGTACAGGATATTATCACATACGTTGAGGCACATAAATAAATTGGAGGAAGTAATGAAAACCAGAATTACAGATTTATTGAATATTGAATATCCGATTGTTCAGGGTGGAATGGCATGGGTTGCCGAGTACCATCTTGCATCAGCTGTATCAAATGCTGGAGGTCTTGGTATCATCGCAGCGGCAAATGCACCTGCAGAGTGGGTGAGAGAACAGATAAGGGAAGCAAGAAAGCTTACAGATAAACCATTTGGTGTAAATATCATGCTTATGAGCCCTGAAGCAGACAAGGTAGCGAAGATAGTAGCTGAGGAAGGCGTTAAGGTCGTTACAACAGGTGCTGGAAACCCTGAAAAATATATGCAGATGTGGAAGGATGCAGGAATTAAGGTAATACCTGTAATAGCATCGGTAGCTATGGCAAAGCGAATGGAAAGATGTGGAGCAGATGCAGTTGTAGCAGAAGGAACAGAAGCCGGCGGACATATAGGAGAAACAACAACAATGGTTCTGGTACCACAGATAGCAGATGCTGTAAATATACCTGTAATAGCAGCTGGTGGAATAGCAGATGGACGTGGTATGGCAGCGGCATTTATGCTTGGTGCAGAAGGCGTTCAGGTCGGAACTCATTTCGTAGTAGCAAAGGAATCAATAGTTCATCAGAACTACAAGGACTGTATATTAAAGGCCAAGGATATTGACACAAGAGTAACAGGAAGAAGTACAGGACATCCGGTTAGAGCTATTAGAAATAATCTTACAAGAGAATATTTAAAGCTTGAGGCTGAAGGAGCAGGATTTGAAGAACTGGAAATGCTTTCCCTGGGGGGACTTCGAAAAGCAGTAGTCGAAGGTGATGTGAGTATGGGAAGCTTGATGGCGGGACAGAGTGCCGGATTAGTAAAAAATGAGTACACATGCAGCGAATTTATTGAAAAAACTGTAGCTGAAGCTGAAAAGCTAATTGGCATTAATCCAAAATGTGAATAGTCCGCCCGATAGCGTCCATTTCACATAACTATTTGTGCAGGAGCATCACAAATAGTACATATGGCAGAATTGCCCTATGTCGTAAAAATGCTCCGGAATGGAGAATGGAATGAAAAAAACAGCATTTATATATCCTGGACAGGGTGCCCAAAAATGTATGATGGGCAAAGATTTTTACGATACATACGAGGAAGCAAAAAAAATATATGATATGGCAGATGAGATACTTGATATTTCAGTAAAAGACATTTGCTTTACAGAAAATGAATTAATTAATAACACAGCCTATACACAGGCAGCACTTGTAACTACATGCCTTGCAATTACAGCTGTTTTAAACAGCAAAGGCATATACCCTGATGTAACAGCAGGCCTTAGTCTGGGAGAGTACGCAGCAATTGCAGCAGCAGGTGGAATGACCTGTGAAGATGCAATAAGAACTGTAAGGGCAAGGGGAATTTATATGAACGAGGCAGTTCCTGCGGGAGAGGGCGCTATGGCGGCAATACTCGGCATGGATGCAGAAGCAATAGAACAAATAATTTATGATATTGATAACGTATCAATTGCAAATTACAACTGTCCTGGACAAATTGTAATAACAGGCGAGACAAATGCAGTAAATGAAGCGATGGAGAAACTTAAAAACGCGGGCGCAAAAAGATGTATAGCACTCAATGTAAGTGGACCATTTCATTCGAAATACCTGGCAGGCGCGTCAGATAAACTTGAAAAATACATGGAAGATGTTAAGGTCAGCGAACTGAAAATACCATACGTTACAAATGTAACTGCAAAATATGTTAATGACAGTGAGCAAATAAAATCATTATTAAAGGCGCAGGTGTCATCATCAGTAAGATGGCAGCAAAGCGTGGAAGAAATGATAAAAAATGGTGTTGATACATTTGTAGAAATAGGACCGGGAAAGACTTTAGCAGGTTTCATTAAGAAAATAAATAGAGATGTAAAAGTAATAAATATCAGTAATGTGGAAGAGAGCGGACAATTAATATGATGAAAGAAAGAGTGGCACTGGTAACAGGTGCATCAGGCGGAATAGGAAGAGCAATAGCAATTGACCTGGCAAAAAAAGGTGTGTGCGTTATTGTAAATTATAATGGTTCCAGGGAAAAGGCAGAAGAAACCTGCCGACTCATTAATGAGGCAGGAGGAACCGCAAAGTATATGAAATTCAATGTTGCAAATGAAGAAGAAGTAAGTGCTGCAATAAAGGATATAATAGCACAGCTTGGAAGACTTGATATACTTGTGAATAATTCGGGAATTACAAGAGATGGACTGATAATGAAAATGTCTGAGAAGGATTTTGATGACGTCATCAGTGTGAACCTAAAGGGAGCATTTAATACAATAAAATGTGTATCAAGACAGATGATGAAGCAAAGATACGGAAGAATAATTAATATTACCTCAGTCTCCGGAGTTATTGGAAATGCAGGTCAGGCAAATTATGCAGCATCAAAGGCAGGACTTATTGGACTTACAAAATCAATAGCAAGAGAGCTGGCATCAAGAAATGTAACAGTCAACGCGGTAGCACCCGGATTCATAGAAACAGATATGACAAGTGTTTTACCTGAGGCAGTTAAAGAAAATGCAGTGAAGCAGATTCCACTGGGACATTTTGGAAAAGCTGACGAAGTAGCATCAATGGTAGGATATTTAGCATCGGATGAAGCTTCATATATAACAGGACAGATTATCAGTGTTGATGGCGGAATGGCAATGTAATTAAGAAAGGTAGTGTACAATGAAAAGACGAGTAGTAATTACGGGAATGGGAGCAATAACACCAATAGGAAATACAGTTGAAGAGTTTTGGAATTCAATAAAAAAAGGAACTGTAGGAATTGGTGAAATCACCAAATTCGATACAGAGGAATATAAGGTAAAAATAGCAGCAGAAGTTAAAGGCTTTGATCCAAAAGAAAGAATGGATTTCAAGTCAGCCAAGAGAATGGAAGCATTTTCACAGTATGCGGTTGCAGCAGCCAAGGAAGCATTTAGCCAGTCAGGACTTGATATGGAAAAAGAGAATCCTTTTAGAGTTGGTGTAAGCATTGGATCCGGAATCGGCGGATTAGGTATTATGGAATCTGAGCATACAAAAATTCTTGAAAAGGGTCCATCAAGAGTTAATCCTTTACTTGTGCCAATGATGATTACAAATATGGCAGCAGGTAATGTTGCAATTGCACTTGGATTAAAGGGTAAATGTACAAATGTAGTAACAGCTTGTGCTACAGGGTCACATTCCATAGGAGATGCTTTTAGGGCAATTCAATATGGAGACGCTGATGTTATGCTTGCAGGAGGAACTGAAAGTTCTATTACACCGGTAGGAGTTGCAGGCTTTACAAGTCTTACAGCACTGACAACATGCAATGATCCGCAGAATGCCTCAATACCATTTGATAAAAACAGAAGTGGATTTGTAATAGGTGAAGGCACAGGCGTGATTGTTCTTGAAGAGCTCGAGCATGCACTAAATAGAGGGGCACAGATATTTGCAGAAATAAAAGGATATGGAGCTACCTGCGATGCTTACCATATTACATCGCCTGCTGAGGATGGAAGCGGTGCAGCAATGGCCATGACCGTTGCAATGGAAGATGCCGGTGTTAAGCCTGAACAGGTGGCATATATAAATGCACACGGAACAAGTACTCATCACAACGATTTATTTGAGACACGCGCCATAAGAAAAGCATTTGGTGAGCAGGCAGACAAATTGTATGTAAATTCCACAAAGTCGATGATAGGACATTTACTTGGAGCAGCAGGTGGAGTTGAGTGTATCGTATGTATTAAATCAATAATGGAAGATTACATACATCAGACAGTTGGTTCAAAAGAAGCTGATGAGGAATGCGATCTTAACTATGTATTTGGTGAACCGGTACATACAAGAGTGGATTATGCAATTAGCAATTCTCTTGGATTTGGTGGTCATAACGCATCACTGCTTATCGGCAGATATGCAGACTAATCTAAAAAGGAAGTGTATAAAATGGAATATAATAATTTATTAGAACTTATTAAAACAGTTTCAGATTCAAATATATCTAATTTTAAGTATGAAGAGGGAAATATGAAAATCCTCATGTCATCAGGTGATATTGTCATGAGTGATGATGAGATAAAGAGCGGACAGACAGCTGTGAAAATGCAGATTCCGGTTGAAGCAATGGCTGATGCATTAACAGAAAATGAACCTGCAAAGCAAAAGAGTGTGGAAAACTTGAAGGTTGTAAAATCACCACTTGTCGGCACATTTTATACAGCACCATCAGAGGCTGGAGAACCATTTGTAAATGTTGGAGATTCAGTAAAAAAGGGTCAGACAGTAGGAATTGTTGAAGCAATGAAATTGATGAATGATATTGAATCTGATTTTGATGGGATTGTAACTGAAGTGTATGTAAACAATGGAGAGAGCGTTGAATACGGACAGCCGTTATTTGCAATAGCTTAACGGGCAAAAGAAAAGGAGAAGTAATGAGACTTGGAATTAAAGAAATAGAACAGATTTTACCTCACAGACATCCATTCCTTTTGCTGGATTATGTGGAAGATTTTGTGCCTGGTGAGTACGCCGTCGCATATAAATGTGTAACCTTTAGAGAAGAATTTTTCAGAGGACATTTCCCACAGGAGCCTGTAATGCCGGGAGTGCTAACAGTGGAAGCTCTGGCGCAGACCGGTGCTATAGCTATACTCAGCATGGATGAAAATAAGGGAAAGGTTGCTTATTTTGGAGGCATTAACAAGTGCAAATTTAAGGGAAAGATTGTTCCTGGCGATAAGGTGAAGCTTGAAACAAAAATCATTAAATGCAAGGGACCTGTCGGCGTTGGAGAGGCAATTGCCAGTGTTGATGGAAAAGTTGTTGTAAGCGCAGAGCTTACATTTATGGTTGGATAAATATTTGGAGGCATTTATGATTAAGAAAATATTAATTGCTAATAGAGGAGAAATTGCAGTTCGAATTATCAGAGCCTGCAGAGAAATGGGAATAGCTACAGTCGCTGTATTTTCAGAGGCGGACAGGGATGCACTTCACACACAGCTTGCTGACGAAGCGATATGTATAGGTCCGGCACCATCTAAAGACAGCTATCTTAATATGGAGAGCATCATAAGTGCAACTATTGTGTCAGGTGCAGAAGCAATTCATCCGGGATTCGGCTTTCTCTCAGAAAATTACAAGTTTGCTCAGCTTTGTGAGAAATGCAATATTACTTTTATTGGACCATCATCTGAGGTTATCAGAAAAATGGGAAATAAAACTGAGGCGAGAAATACAATGATAGAAGCCGGTGTGAAAATTATTCCGGGATACAATAAGCCAATAGAAAATGTCAGTGATGGAATTAAAATTGCGAGAGAGGTAGGTTATCCGGTTATTGTCAAGGCTGCCCTTGGCGGTGGCGGTAAGGGAATGCGAGTAGCCTACAATGAAAATGAATTTGAAAATGCATATAATACTGCCAGAAAAGAGGCAGGCGTATCATTTGGCGATGATTCGGTATATATGGAGCATTTTATTGAAAATCCAAGACATGTGGAATTTCAGATAATGGCAGATGAATTTGGAAATGTAATACATTTGGGAGAAAGAGATTGCTCAATTCAGAGAAATCATCAGAAATTCATTGAGGAATCACCATGTACAGATATATCGGATGAACTTAGAAGTGTTATGGGAGCCGAGGCCGTGAAGGCAGCGAAGGCAGCCAATTACGTAAATGCCGGTACCATAGAATTTCTAATAGAAAATAATAAAGATTTTTATTTTATGGAAATGAATACCAGAATACAGGTTGAGCATCCGGTAACAGAGTGGGTCACAGGTATTGACCTTATAAAGGAACAGATAAGAATTGCTTCCGGAAATAAGCTGTCATATACACAGGATGACGTAACAATTCAGGGACATTCAATTGAATGCAGAATAAATGCAGAGAATCCGGAAAAGAATTTCAGACCATCGCCAGGTACAATCACAGATATGTATCTGCCGGGAGGAAAGGGAATCAGAATTGATACGGCAATATACAGTGGCTATGAGGTTCCCCCTTATTATGATTCTATGCTTGCGAAGCTTATTGTGCATGCAAAAAATAGAGAAGAGGCAATCAAGAAAATGAAGAGTGCTCTCGGGGAAGTTATTATTGAGGGTATAGATACTAATGTTGACTATTTATATGAGATTATTAGTGAAATGAGGTAAATGCAAACTATGAAATTAGGAAATATGTTCAAGAAGGATGAGAGTGAATATATCAAGGTGGCAAAGCAGATTAAGCCTGAGGTACCCGATGGACTGCTGAAAAAATGCAATATGTGCAAGGCGGCAATTTATACTGAGGATGTAAAATCAAATAATTACATATGTCCAAAATGTCATGGATATTTCAGGATGCATGCTCTTAGAAGAATTAATTCCATAGTAGAACCTGGAACGTTTGAGCAGTGGGATGTAGGACTTGCAACCTCAAATCCTCTTAATTACAAAGGATATGAGGATAAATTAAGTAATTTAAGAGAAAAGACAGGTCTTGATGAAGCTGTTGTGACAGGAAGTGCATTTATAGGTGCAAATAAGGTTGTTCTTGGGGTGTGTGATGGTAGATTTATGATGGCAAGTATGGGGCAGGTTGTAGGTGAAAAAATCACGCGTGCCATTGAAAAAGCCACAAAAGAGAGTTTGCCTGTAATTATTTTTGCCTGTTCAGGTGGTGCAAGAATGCAGGAAGGCATAGTGTCTCTTATGCAAATGGCAAAGACCTCCGCAGCATTAAAGAGACACAGTGATGCCGGAAATCTTTTTATTTCAGTTTTGACAGATCCAACTACGGGGGGAGTCACAGCAAGCTTTGCAATGCTCGGCGATATTATTTTGGCGGAACCAAATGCATTAATTG
>CAZBKO010000003.1:324-14215 GCA_964492545.1 uncultured Lachnospiraceae bacterium | reverse complement strand
CCCAGAGTAATTGAGCAGACAATTGGTCAAAAGCTTCCAAAGGGATTTCAGCGTTCGGAATTTCTTCTTGAACATGGCTTCATTGATGCTATTGTGGAACGAGAAAAAATGAAGGATACACTTAGAGATATTCTGGATATTCACAGAATAAAGGATGTACCTGTGAGTACATTTGATATTTCCGGAAAAATAGACAATAATGAAGCTTCAGCGTGGGATAAGGTCGTGCTTTCAAGAAAGAAGGACAGACCGGTTGGAATGGACTATATTGAATCTCTTTTCACTAATTTTTTTGAATTACATGGTGACAGATATTATTCAGATGACCATGCTATTGCAGGAGGACTTGCATTATTCGACAATGTTCCTGTTACAGTAATTGCTCAATGTAAAGGCAAGAATACAAAGGATAATGTTTATCGCAATTTTGGAATGCCTTCTCCTGACGGATACAGAAAAGCACTGCGTCTTATGAAGCAGGCAGAGAAATTTCACAGACCGGTAATATGTTTTGTGGATACACCGGGAGCATTTTGTGGTCTGGAGGCAGAGGAACGTGGACAGGGTGAGGCAATTGCCAGAAATTTATTTGAGATGTCATCCCTTAAAACACCGGTATGGTCGATGATAATAGGCGAAGGCGGCAGCGGCGGAGCACTTGCCATGGCTGTTTCTGATGAGGTATGGATGCTTGAAAATTCAGTGTATTCCATTTTATCACCTGAAGGCTATGCTACAATTTTGTGGAAGGATAGCTCTCTTGCAAAGGAAGCCGCAGCAATTATGAAAATGACTGCAAATGATTTGTATGATATGAAGATTATTGATGGAATAATTGAGGAGCCTGAAAAATATACTCAGGATACAATGTATCCCGTAATTAATCAAATAGATAAAGCAATTCAGAATTTTTTGGCAAAGAGTGCAAAGCTTAGTGGAGATGAAATCGCTGATTTACGATACAGCAGATTTAGAGAGATGTAGGTGAATATGGAATATAAATCATTAGTTATTGGAGAAAAAATTGCTCGTGTTCCTATTGTTCAGGGCGGAATGGGAGTAGGTGTAAGTCTCGGAAATCTTGCCGGCGCAGTGGCAAAATCCGGCGGTGTTGGTATAATTTCAACGGCTCAGATAGGCTATAGAGAAGATAATTTTGAGGCTGATCCTTTAGCAGCTAATTTGAAAGCTATTGAGAGTGAATACGAAAAAGCAAGGGGTATATCGCCTGATGGTGTTATAGGATTTAACATTATGGTTGCGCTTAAGCATTACAGAGAGTATGTTATTAAAGCTGCACACACCGGAGCTGATATCATTATTTCAGGTGCCGGTCTCGCCACAGAGCTGCCAGAATATGTGAAAGGCTTGAAAACAAAAATTGCTCCTATTGTATCAAGTGAAAAGGCAGCGAAGATTTTGCTGAAAATGTGGGACAGAAAGTACAGCAGAACAGCGGATATGGTTGTCATTGAAGGACCAAAGGCAGGCGGACATTTGGGCTTTTCAAAGGAGGAGGCATTGAGCCTTACTGATATTGAATTTGGCAAAAGAATTAAAGATATAATTGCTGTTGTTAAGGAATATGCATCGAAATATAATGTTCACATACCGGTGGTTGCAGCAGGTGGCATAAATGACAAAGAAGATGTGAAGAGTATGTTTGATTTAGGCGTTGATGGCGTACAGGTTGCCAGCAGATTTGTAACTACATATGAATGTGATGCCCATGAGAATTTTAAGCAGAAATACATTGATGCAGCCAAGAGCGATATAAGGCTTGTAACAAGTCCTGTGGGAATGCCTGGAAGAGCAATTGAAAATGATTTTATTAGAAGAATAGACCAGGGAAAACAGGAAAAGATTGAAAAGTGTTATGGCTGTTTGAACTCATGTGATATAACAAAAATACCATATTGTATTACTGACAAATTGATTAAGGCTGTCAAGGGTGACACTGATAATGGGTTAGTGTTTTGTGGAGCGAATACGTATACAATTAAAAATTTAGAAACTGTACAAGAGGTTATTGATTCTTTGATGAAATAATGTATAATAATTATAAGAATATAAGACAAGGAGCAGATATATTGAATACTCATGATACAATTAATGACGTGCTTGTAAAGCTATTTAATGAAATATGGGAGTTAGAGGAAGATGCAATTATTACAGGTGAGTTTAAGAACATCACAGTTAATGATATGCATATTATTGAGGCTATAGGTCCTGATGAGGGGAAAAATATGTCTGCAATTGCCAGATTACTGGGAATTACAGTAGGTTCGCTTACAACTTCAATGAACGGTCTTGTTAAGAAGGATTATGTAGTCAGAGAGCGTAGTGAACTTGATAGAAGAGTTGTTAATATAAGATTGACTGATAAAGGCATGCGAGCTTATGAGCAGCATGACAATTTTCATAAGAAGATGACAGATGCAGTTATCAATTCTCTTGATGAGACAGAGGTTCCTGTATTAACGAAAACATTATCGGCTTTATCACAGTTTTTTAGAGAATTTAAGACACAATAAGAGAAAGATTTTAATAGCGCATACTCAATGATTGACAATTGTCAAAAAAGTAGTTATGCTAGTGGGTAGAGATATTATGTTACATTGTGCTGATTAGGAATATACTAGTATTTGAAATATTGTGTATTGGTACATGTGATTTGAATACAGGAGGACAAAATGGATAGAGACGAGTTAATAATGGCAGGGATTAATTATGATGAGGGTTTACATCGTTTTAGAGGTAAGGCAGAGCTTTATGAAAAGTTTTTAAAGACCTTCCCTAAAGATACACATTATCCTGATATGGTTAAGGCTTTGGAAGATAATGATGTTGAGACTGCTTTTAAGAATGCACATGCACTTAAGAGTATTATTGGCAATCTTAGTATGGATGATTTCTATAATTGTCTATTTGAACTTGTTGAAGCCCTTAGAAATAAGGATGAAGAGAATATCAAGAAGTATTATGCAGACATACAGGTTCAGTATAATCGTGTTATGAGTGTTCTAAGTTAGAATCGTAATGATACATAAAAGGATTTGACGAAAACGATAAGTTTGGGTCAAATCCTTTTTTTCATTGATAGAAAATTACGGTCTATCAATTAATAACGCTCTACGGCTATATATTATTATGTTCTATCATATACTGCTCAAATTTTTCAGCAGGTATTGGCTTGGAGTAGAAGAAGCCCTGCAGGTAATCACAGTGAAGCGCTGTCAGAAGATCAATCATTTCCTGAGTTTCAACACCCTCTACAAGAATCTTCATACCCATTTCTTTAATCATCGAAATTGAGGAGCGCATGGCAATCATCGCTTTTTCGTTTGTCAGCGAAGACCAGAGAACGGACTTATCAATCTTGACTATTTCAAAAGGCATATCCATTATGTAATTGATATTAGAATAACCGGTACCATAATCATCAAGAGAAAGATTAATGCCATTTTGATGAAGATTATGAATATTATCAGAAACAATCTGAAGATTCTCTGCGGCAGCTGTCTCTGTTATTTCCAAATTAATCTGTTCACTTTTAACAGAGTACTTTTTCATTACAGCTTCCAGCCTTTAAAAAAGCTCGGCCTCCATACATTCAACAATTGATAAATTAATTTCAATATATTTTAGACCAAGACGATCAGCATTTCCATTGGAAATAAAGCTGCATACATTCTCAAAAACAATGTTACCAATTTTGATTATCTGACCGGACTGCTCAGCAATTGGGATGAATTCATCTGGAGGGATGAAACCAAGCTTGTCATCAATCAGTCGGATAAGAGCTTCGGCAGATGAAAAATGCTTATTGTTCAGGTCGTAAATAGGTTGATAGTAGATTTTGAAGCTGTTGTTGGCAATTGCCATTTCAATTGCGGCTTCAACCAGCTTGTAGCGTTTATTATATGCAATATCCAATTCAGTATCCATATAGACCTTATGATTGTTCATTAACTCTGTTTTGGACATACATTGTAGATACATTTTGATATCAGCGAGGTTAGATGCATTGTCAGGTATGTGGATTATACATGAAGCAGCTGAAATTTCAATAGTAATATCGCCGCATGTAACAGGAGAATTAATATAATCCTGAATTGTTTTAGCCGTTGCACGTATCTGTTCCTCATGGCAGTTTTTGTAAAGAAGGGCATATTTACCATCTCCAAGGTAAAATGCAAGCTTAGTTTCGCAGATTGATAATAGCTGTTCACCAACGGAATTCTTTATAATAGCATCATAATTATCACTTAAATTTGAAAGGATATAATCGAGATTATTAATAGAAATCAATATTAGGTGATATCGGTCACGTCCATATGCAATACGATTTATCTCTGATTCAAATGCAGTAGAATTCATGAGACCTGTTTTTGAATCAATGAGCTGGTCAGGTCGCAGCAGATTCAAATATACCCATAGAAAACATATTGTAATACCAAATTTTTCAATAAGAATATGAGGATAAATGTACTGGATTGTCATGGTAATAATAGGGGACGCCAAAAACACTGAGAGTGAAATACGGCTGCTTTTAGTTAAATGGTTGCCATAAATAACGATATTTGAAAAAAGTAATAACAATATTGAATAATGCAATAGCGTACAATATGTAAATTCCATTTGAACGCTCATATTGGTTAGCACTATCAAGAGTAAATACAGTATCAAAAAAAGGTGTGGACAAAAAAGTAATTGTGCACAGTACAGCATTAAACTTAAGGATTATTGTTGAAATGTTTTGGAACTTGTTGTTACTGTTTGTAATTGCAACGATGTATTGATAATATACAAAGGCAATTGCATTACTGAACACAAAATACAGCATATTAGAAATGTAGATAACAATTCTTGGAGCAAGCTGTGGATTATTGCTAAAGATGCCGGTAATCAAATCAAAGATTACGGAAATCAATATTGATATAGGAAATAACTTAAAATTCTGTTGGGTAAAAGATTAACCTTCTTCTGGGTAGAGTTGGTGTTTGCAAGAACAAGCATCAGTAAAATTGCAGCAATATTAAAGTATACAATATAGGTCATAAAAACACCTCTTTCTGCTTATGTAAATATAGTAATATTTTAACACATTTGCATATAAATAACAAATCTAATTGACTTTGGATAATAGAATAAATATGATATAAACATACAGCTATTTGGGTGGAGCATCACATATAGCATTTATACAGGTAAAGATGCTCCGGAATGGAGAAGAACAATGAAGATAATGATTGCATCAGATATACATGGATCAGCTGGTTATTGCAGAAAACTGCTGGATAGATTCAGCGAGGAAAAAGCAGACAGACTTATATTACTTGGAGATATTCTATATCATGGTCCAAGAAATGATTTACCAGATGAATATGCACCTAAAAAGGTTATAGAAATGCTTAATAAAATAGGGGACAGGCTGTTATGCGTTAGAGGAAACTGTGATACTGAGGTAGACCAGATGGTTCTTGATTTTCCAATACTTGCAGATTATGCAATTATGTATGATGAAGACAGAATGATTTATTTAACACATGGACATCATATAGGCCCTGAAAATCTTGGTAATTTAAGAGAAGGAAATATTTTAATCAGTGGGCATACCCATGTTCCAATGAATGAAGAACGTGGAGGAGTGAGATGTCTTAATCCTGGTTCAGTAAGTATTCCAAAGGAAAACAGTTTAAGAGGATACATGACATTGGAAAATGGACAGTTTAAGTGGATTGATCTTGATGGAAATGTATATATGGAAGGATAAAATGTATTTGTATTTATCTGATAAAGAATGTATAATATATAAAGTTTAATATAATTTAGGAGGAACGTAATAATGAAAGACGAAACAAAATGTTTACATGCAGGCTATACACCTGGAAATGGTGAGCCACGTGTTTTACCTATAGTACAGAGCACAACTTATGTTTATGATTCAGCTGCAGAGGTTGCTGCAATATTTGATGACCCAACTAAGGGACTGTGCTATTCAAGATTTGGTAATCCAACAGTAATGGCAGTTGAAGAGAAGATAGCAGCTCTTGAAGGCGGTGTTGGAGCAATGTGTACAACATCAGGCCAGGCCGCAACTCTTTTATCAATACTTAATATTTGTACAGTAGGTGACAGTATCATTAGCACACCAACTATTTATGGCGGAACAATTAATCTGTTCTCATTTACACTTAAGAAGCTTGGAATTGAGTGTATTTATGTTGACAATGATGCAACTGATAAGGAAATCAAGGCAGCCTTTAAGCCAAACACTAAGCTTGTATTTGGTGAGACAATAGCTAATCCTGCACTTAAAGTATTCGATATTTCTAAGTTTGCAAATATTGCCCATGAGATGGGAGTTCCACTTATTATCGATAATACATTTGCAACCCCAATACTTTGCAAGCCTTTTGAATTCGGCGCAGATATTGTTATACATTCAACAAGTAAATATATGGATGGACATGCAGTTCAGATTGGCGGCGTTATTGTTGACAGTGGTAAGTTTGATTGGACAAATGGAAAATTCCCTGAATTAACAGAGCCGGATGAATCATATCATGGTATTTCTTACACTGAAAGCTATGGTAAAATGGCATATATTATTAAGGCTAGAATGCAGCTTATGAGAGACTTTGGTGTATATCCGGCAGCTCATTCAGCATTCCTGCTTAACTTAGGACTTGAGACTTTACCGGTAAGAATGAAGCAGTATTGTGAAAATGCAATGGCAGTAGCAGAGCACCTTGAGAAGTCAGAGGCAGTTGAGAGCGTTCTCTATCCGGGACTTCCTTCTAATGCAGATTATGATTTAGCTAAGAAGTACTTAAAAGGATGCAGTGGTGTTATTTCATTTATTATTAAGGGTGGAAGACCGGCAGCAGCCAAATTTATGGATTCCCTTAAGCTTGCTTCTAACGAAGTTCATGTAGCTGATATCAGAACCTGTGTACTTCATCCTGCAAGTGAAACACATAGACAGCTTACAGATGAGCAGCTTGTTGCAGCCGGTATCAATGCTGGTATGGTAAGATTTTCAGTGGGACTTGAGAATATCGATGATATTATTGAAGATCTTGATAATGCACTCAAAGCATCAATGCAGTAATAAGAACAAATCAACATACTAATAATAGGAAGGTCAAATGTAGTTAATATTACATTTGACCTTCCTATTATTTAGTTACAAGACCGTATTTAATTGTATTTTCATAGTCCTTTTGTATACTATGTAAGTATGTTGCAAATGATTCGAGTGCTGAAATGTGTGACATCAATAATTCACGGTTTGAGTTGACATCAGAAAAATCTATAATGTATTCAGCACGCACAGTTACTGTCACTTTTATTGGAGTAAGAATAACATTTGTATAAGGAAATTCTTTAATTGATTCAATATATTTGTAATCAGTTTTCTTCGCCAACTCAGCATAGGCCTTCATTGAATCATTAAACAGCAGCATTTCATTACATTTGCAGTTGTAGCTGTTTAGATTATTGAAGAAATAAGGTGAGGTAAAAAATAAATGAGAAGGGCTTGACTTCTTTAGGCAAAGGTACATCTTAGTAATCAATTCAGTTAATTGCGGTAGTGTCAGCTTAATTTCACTTAACAATAAGCTGTAGGATTCTTTGAGTTGTTTTAAATTCTTCATATCCTGTACCGCGTCTTTCCTAAAACGCATATATAATAAATTTTCTAATTCATATTTTTCCTTATATAAAGATTCTATTACATCGTTGTAATTGTTTATTTGATTAAGAAGGGAATCCATATTATTTACCATAAGTTTTGCAGCTTTCTTTTCAGAATGTCCAATCTGCTTAATATATAGAGCGTGTGTAAGATTGTAGTCACGTATAACTTCATTTCGCTTATTAATCTGTACATGTATTTTAGAATTTTGAGTTTCAATTTCTGCGTAACTGTTCTGATAATTCATATATTCCTCATTTCCTAGCACAAAGCTATCAATATTCTTATGTACTTTATCCTATATTATATAAATCTGTTTTGCAACGTCTTTTACATTCAATTTACTATAATTTTACATAAAGATGATTTTAGATTTTACATTCAGGAAATATGATAGTACCTGTAAGAACGAAGAAGGAGGAAAGCAAATGAAGATCAAGTTGAATTCAATAGAGAAAGTTAAAGATTTCGTAATGACGGTAAGCAGATTCGACGAGGAAATTGATCTTGTATCGGGAAGATACGTAGTTGATGCCAAATCAATAATGGGAATATTCAGTTTAGATTTATCACAACCCATAGAAGTAAAAGTTGGCAACGGTGAACAGAGCGAAAAAATATGTGATGCAATTCACCAATATGTATGTAAGTAAATAATCAAAAAAATATTTAAAGAAGAGAAAGGAAAGAATTATTATGAAGAAGAGAATTTTAGGAGTTGTTTTAAGTGTAGCATTAGGAGCAAGCATGTTGGCAGGCTGTGGAAATAAGGAGTCAGAATCATCATTTGACAAATCTACTGAAATTACAGTTGTTTCAAGAGAAGAAGGTTCAGGAACAAGAGGAGCATTTGTTGAATTATTTGGAATAGAAGAGAAGGATGCAGATGGTAACAAGGTTGACCACACAACAACAGAGGCAATTGTTACAAACAACACATCAGTTATGATGACAACAGTTTCAGGTGACAAATATGCAATCGGATACATTTCACTTGGTTCATTAAACGATACAGTAAAGGCAGCAAAGATAAACGGAGTTGAGGCAACAGTTGAGAATATTAAGAGCGGTTCTTACGAAATCTCAAGACCATTTAACATTGCTACTAAAGAAGGATTAAGTGAAGTTGCTCAGGATTTTGTTAACTATATCATGAGTGCAGATGGACAGAAGGTTATTGAAGATAACGGATATATTGCAGTATCAGATGCAGCAGCATTTAGCGGAACTAATCCATCAGGTAAAATTGTTGTAGCAGGTTCATCATCAGTAACACCAGTAATGGAAAAGCTTAAAGAAGCATATATTGCAATCAATGCAAATGCAGAAATTGAAATTCAGGAAAGTGATTCAACAACAGGTATGACATCAGCTATCGAAGGAATCTGTGATATAGGTATGGCTTCAAGAGAATTAAAGGATACTGAAACATCAGAAGGTATTACAGGAACAACAATCGCTATGGATGGTATTGCAGTAATCGTAAACAAAGACAGCGAAGTAACAGATATTACAACTGAGCAGGTTAAGAACATATTTGTAGGCGACGCAACAAAATGGTCAGACATTATTAAATAATAAGGATTGATAAGATGAAAAAGCAGAAAGAAAAGGTAATGGAGATTGTCTTCTTATTAGCAGCATGTATGTCAATTGTAGCTGTACTGCTAATCTGCTTTTTCCTTTTTGCAAATGGTGTACCGGCCATTAGCAAAATAGGATTAGGCAAGTTCCTTCTTGGCAGGGAATGGAGACCATCCAATGGTATATTTGGAATATTTCCAATGATAATCGGAAGCATCTATATTACAGCGGGAGCCATAATAGTAGGTGTACCAATTGGAATCTTAATGTCAGTATTTATGGCAAGATATTGTAATAAAAAAATATATAAAATAATCAAGCCGGCAGTTGAATTATTAGCAGGAATTCCTTCGGTAATATATGGATTCTTCGGAATGGTTGTTATGGTTCCATTTGTAAGAGAGAACTTTGAAGGAAAAGGATATAGCATATTTACTGCATCTATTCTGCTTGGAATCATGATATTACCAACAATTATCGGTTTATCGGAATCAGCACTGAGAAGTGTGCCGGATGCTTATTATGAAGGAGCACTTGCACTTGGCGCAACTAAGGAAAGAAGTATTTTCAGTGTAATGCTGCCGGCAGCTAAATCAGGAATTATGGCAGCAATTGTACTTGGGCTTGGAAGAGCAATCGGCGAGACAATGGCAGTTATCATGGTAGCAGGAAATCAGGCGAGATTGCCAGACAGCATATTCAAGGGTGTTAGAACCCTTACATCAAATATAGTAACAGAAATGGGATATGCAACAGATTTACACAGGGAAGCGTTAATTGCGACTGGCGTTGTATTATTCGTATTTATCCTGATAATAAATATAACATTCTCAATTCTTAAGAACAGGAGGACTGAGTAGTGGCTAAGATAAAAAACATTATGACAAAACTTAGACAAAAGCATATCGGTTCTAAAGTTCTAAAAGGATTGGTAATGCTATCCGCAGTATTTACAGTAGGTATATTAGGATATATTCTTGTATACATTCTTGCAAAAGGAATACCATATCTCACCCCTTCAATGTTTGAATGGAAATATACATCAGATAACTGTTCCATGATGCCGGCAATTATGAATACATTTAAAATGACAATAATTTCATTATTGATTGCAGTTCCACTTGGAGTATTTTCAGCTATATATATGGTTGAGTATGCAAAGAAAGGGAATAAGATAGTTAAGGTGGTACGTGTAACAGCTGAAACCTTATCAGGAATACCAAGTATTGTATATGGATTATTTGGATTTCTGTTCTTTGTAACAGAGCTTAAATGGAGCTATTCATTATTAGCCGGAGCAGTAACATTGTCAATAATGGTTCTTCCGTTAATAATGAGAAGTACAGAGGAAGCACTGATTGCAATTCCGGATGCTTTCAGAGAAGGAAGCTTTGGACTTGGAGCAGGAAAACTTAGAACGGTATTTAAGATTGTATTACCAAGTGCCATACCTGGAATTCTTGCAGGTGTAATACTTGCCATAGGAAGAATTGTCGGAGAAACAGCAGCACTTATGTACACAGCCGGTACAGCAACAGAGGCAACTCAGAGTGTTATGGATTCGGGAAGAACTCTTGCAGTTCATATGTACTCTCTTTCAAGAGAAGGACTTCACACGAACCAGGCATACGCAACAGCCGTAGTATTGCTTATTATAGTAGTTGTAATAAATGCAATTTCATCATTTGCTGCTAAAAAACTTACAAAAGCATAATAAATATAATCATGACTTTGATAGTCACCTAATAAAGAATCGCTAGAGCCCTTGATATATAAGGACTGCAGCGATTTTTTTCTGCTTAAATGAAATTTGAGAATATATAGTAAATAAATTTATTTTTTAATTTATTTTGAAATTTGCATGACAGATTGTAGGACAAGAAAAATAGTGATATAATGAAATAACTTATTTAAGAGAGAAATTATGGTCGAAGGGAGAAGTACTGTGAAACATAATACTTTACAATTGATAAAGAAGTTATTGGATTACTATTTTATAGATAAATCGCAGGATAAGATTCTTGATTTGTTATGTGATGATGTATATATATGCGGGTTACCATACAATGAAATTGTAACAGATAAGGAACAGATAAAGGAGTTCCTACAATGTAGGGAATCTAATGAGTTCATGAACGATACATATGTAGCAGAAAGAGAAGATGTTATTTCTGATGAAATGGCAGTATTGTGTTTCACAATACTTAACAGGGATGTTGAAATACAGTGCAGAGTATCAGGAACATCAAAAGTATTTGATGGTGTAGAGAAATTGAATACGTTACATTTTTCGCTTATAAGTCCGAAGAATCATCCGGGAATTCTTGCAAAAATGGCAAACAACAAATCAGAGATATCCGACTTTGAGAATCTTGTAGACAATGTTAATGGTGGAATTGCTGTTTATCGTGTTGAAGAGGATGGTCATATGTCACTTGTGTCGGCAAGTGACGGCGTGTATAGATTAGCAGGCAGAACAAAAGAGGAATATGAGAAGCTATGTGAAGAAAATGCTATTTTTTCTGTCTTTATTGAAGACCGTAAAAGGATTAAGGATGCCATTAGTGATACTGTTAACAGAGATGTAACCACTCAGCTTCCATACAGATTTAAGGATAAAGAGGGCAAATTCAATTGGATAAATGGAATATTTACAAAAATAGGTAAAGATAATGGAAGACCAATTGTTCGTGCAATATACACAACGGCTTCACCACAGTACGATTTACAGCTTCAGACTCTTCACACAGAAGGAATTGGTATATATGTTGTTGATAAAGAGACAAAACAGCTGTATTTTGCCAACGAGGCAAGCTTTAGACTTTATGATGTACCACAATGCGATATTACAGGCAAGTATTGCTACGAGGTATTCCATAACAGAAATATGCAGTGTGATGATTGTGATAGAAACAGCCTTGAGAAGACAACGAATAAGAGTGTCAAAATTTCCGGTGGCAAGGTACTTTCCATAAGCAGAGAAGAAAGAATATGGAATAATAGAAGAGTGTGTATAGCCTATGTGAGAGATATAACCTCTGATAGTCAGATTAGGGAGTCATTAATAAGAACAAGAAAAGCAGTTAATATTGCAATGAAATATGGTCAGCTTGATTTGTGGATATACGATATTGATAATGGTGAAATCATACACGAACTTAGTGGTAAGGATTCTGTAGAAGAGACAAAGACCGAAGTAACTAACTTAGACAAATATATTGAATCTGGAGAAATTTATATACAGGATCTACAGAATTATAGGGATTTTTATCAGAGAATCGCGGATGGTGCTGATGAAAGTGAATGCGTAATTCGTATATATCACGACGATGTTCAGGAATATAGATGGGTGAAGATGTATCTTACAAGACAAAAGAAAACCGCAGCATCTCATTCTAAAGCTATAGGTTTTCTTGTGGATATACATGAGGAGCATGAATCTAATGAGAGATTTGAGAAGCTTTTATCAAATGTAGATGCCGGAATTGCCATATTCAAAACCATTAAGGGAAATAACTTAAAGATTGAATATATAAGTCAGGGTCTATGCAGAATGGGAGGATTTGATAATTCAGCTCAGCTGCATGAGGACTTGAAAAAGGGCAATACTATAGGAATGTTTCCAAAATATCAGAAGGATGTAAAGGATGCATTTGCCAGAGTGTGCAGTAATTATCCTGAACCTGTTCAGGTGACATATAAGGCTAACGTTCCAAATCAGGGTGAAAAATGGATTGTTATGCGACTGAAGGCTGTTAAGGAGAACAATGAAGAATTCTCAATTTATGGTGTGTTTAATGATGTAACAGAGCTTATTAATGCACAGAATGAAGTAAAGAGAATTCAGGCAGCAACTCAGGCAGCATGTGAGTTCGCAGGAATGTGGTTATGGATATATGATATGGAAAATGACTGTATTATGGCATCAGATAATTTACAGAGGGATTATGGAATTCCAAAGCGACTGGACAATTTTCCACAGAGCTGGTTTGATATGGGATTTGTTTCGCCTGAATATATTGAAATGCACCGGGAAAGAGTGCAGGCAATAAAGGACGGAAGTCTGGAGGAAGAATTTGAATGTAAGATGATCCATAGAGATGGAACACAGCATTGGAGCAGAATTAGATTCAACAGACTTGAAAATACGCCCGGTTTTGCAGTTGGAACCGCTCAGCTTATTGATGATGAGAAGATATTATCAGCAAGACTTGAACTAGAGAAAAAGAAAACGATAGGTCGTGACAATAATCTGCTTAGCCATGTGATAACAAATGTAACTAAGGATAAGGTAATTGAAATGAATGCTGTCAAAGAAAATGCCCCTGTAACGAAGCTTGGAATTACCCTAAAAGAAGCTATGGACCTGGCAAAATCTGATATATATGAGAAGGATTTGGACAGATATGTTATGCTTCATGACAGAAATCAGCTCATAAAAGCATATCATGATGGAGTTCTAAGCAATGAGTATATAGGACGCAGATTAGCTAAAAATGGTGATGCAGAATGGGTTAGAGATGTATTTAACCTCCTAAAGGATCCGGGCACAGGCGACATTTATCTGTATGAATACTTATATGACATCAATAGTGATAAGAT
>CAZBKO010000003.1:0-314 GCA_964492545.1 uncultured Lachnospiraceae bacterium | reverse complement strand
TTATGGATGCTGCAGTACGCAACGATTATGAGGGAATAGCCAGCGTTAATTTAAGCAATGGACGAATGACAGAGATCAGCTCAGGACAGATTAACTGCAAAATCGAAACCTCAAGCTGGGATTTTCAGAGCCGTACTGTTCTTTACGGAGAAGAATATGTATATAAGGATGACCTGGATGCATATTTGAAAAATATTGCAATTGACAATGTTAGAAAGCAGTTATCGCTATCGAATATATATGAGTTTGTATTTAGAGCCATTGATAATGATGGAAGAATAAGACATAAAACTCAAACTTCGCACTTAAATAAG
>CAZBKO010000002.1:0-53922 GCA_964492545.1 uncultured Lachnospiraceae bacterium | reverse complement strand
AAAAAACGTCAAAGCCTGCAAAATCAATAAATTTAGGCTTGACAGAATAGGAAGGGTATTAGTTTGAATATTGGTTTAATAGCTCATGATTCAAAAAAGAAATTAATGCAAAATTTCTGTATAGCTTACAGAGGAATTTTATGTAAGAATGAACTTTTTGCAACAGGTACTACAGGAAGATTAATAGAAGAAGTAACTAATCTGAACATACACAAATATCTCGCGGGACATTTAGGTGGAGAACAGCAGCTTGGTGCTCAGATTGAACACAACCAGTTAGATCTTGTCATATTTTTGAGAGATCCACTTGCACCAAAAACACATGATCCCGATTTTAATAATTTGTTCAGACTTTGTGATGTTCACAACATTCCTCTTGCAACAAATTTAGCCACAGCGGAGCTTCTTGTAAAGTCACTTGAAAGAGGCGATATGGAGTGGCGTGAAATTTACAGACAATAATTTTTGAAAGGAATGATTCAATGCTTCATATTATTGCAGGTACTAAGGGAAAAGGGAAAACACGTCATATAGTGGAGATGGCTAATAATGCTGTTAATACTGCAGATGGTAACATTATTTTTTTAGACAATGGAAGCAGATTAATATACCAGCTTGATAGTATGATACGTTTGATAAATACATCTAATTATCCGATACATAATTTTGACGCGTTTATTGGATTTGTATCTGGTATTGCTGCCGGAAATCATGATATCGAATGTATATTTTTTGATAATTTTATCGAATTAAGTAAACTGACAGGAAATGATTTAACAGAATATCTTGATATGATGTACAAAATAAGTGTAAAGTTCAGTATATTATTTATTCTAAGTATTTCCACAGAGGAATATGATATTCCGGAAAAATATGAAAAGAATATTATTATGACCGTATAAGACTATGTATGAGCTGTTTATGACAGCTCATTTTTAAATGCTATCTGTTTTCTCCCATGCCGAGAACTCTTCCGAACAGACTAATCAAATATAGTCCGCATAATCCTACAATTGCGTAAATTATTCTTGATAGTATCGACATATCTCCGAATAAAAAGTCAACCAGATTAAATTTGAAGAATCCAATGAGGCCCCAGTTAATAGCACCTATTATAACAAGAACAAGTGCAGTATAATCTAAACATTTAGAATTCATATATATACCTCCTTTAATCATTAATATAATACCCTCTTAATAAAAAAATATACCAATAATCATTGACTATAAACAATAATTATTAGATAATGTAAGATGATTGATTTCAATAAATAACAAGGGAATGAATAAAATGGCATCAAAAAGATCAAACAGAAAAGTAGTAAAATATAGACATTCAAGAAATCTAAACATAGGCGTAATTATTTTTGGATTGATACTTATATACATAACAATTAATGTTTTTATGTATTTTTTTAAGGATAAAGTCGGCATATACGAAGTGGTGGAAGGCTCTACAGTTTCGGCAACCAACCGCTCTTATAGTGGACTTATTTTGAGAAACGAAAGTGTTGGACAGGCATCTAATTCAGGTTATATTAATTACTATATGAAGGAAGGAACTAAGATTTCCCCTGTAACATCACTTTATTCAATTGACGAAAGTGGTACTATTTCAGAAATGCTAAAGCAAAGTGCGGATACTGAGAGTAATTTGTCGAATGAAAATTTATCAGATATTAAGAGCGATATAACCACATTTATGTCAACATATGATTCGATGGATTTTTCAAGTGTGTATGATTTTAAATATGATTTAGAAGGTACACTTTTGGAATATGTTAATTTAAATGCATTGGAGAGTCTTAATGAATCACTTAAAGAGTCCGGAGCTGGAAATGTATTCAAGATATATAAGCCTAAGGTGAGCGGAATAGTTGAATATTATACTGATGGAATGGAATCTCTTAAGGAAAAGGACATAACAAAAGACAGTTTTGATAAGGATAAATATTCAAAAAATGTATTTAAGACAAATATGCTTGTTGAAAAGAAAGCATATATTTTTAAGGTAATAAAGGATGAACAGTGGAATATTTATATTCCATTAACATCAGAAGAAGCAACCTTTTATACCGATACAAAAGTAGTAAATATTAAATTTATGAAAGATAATTTACAGTGCAGAGCTGATTTTGATATCATAAATAATAATGGTGAAATATTCGGAAAGCTTACTTTGTATAAGTACATGATAAGATATGCTGATTGTAGATATATTGATATCCAGATTATTAATGATGAAATAAAGGGATTAAAAATTCCTAAATCGTCGTTAGTTGATAAAGAATTCTATACTGTACCATTAAGCTATATATGTACCGGTGGTAACACTAATAATGAGCAGGGCTTTAGAATGAGAACATATACAGAAGACGGTAAGGAAACAGCTCAATTTATAACACCTACAATATATATGCAGGATGACAATTATTATTACCTGGATCCGGATGATTTTGAAGAATCTACCAGACTTGTTAGTGATAAGGATTCGGAGACATTTGAACTTAAAGCAACATCTCCCTTAAAGGGCGTATATAATGTAAATTTAGGATATTGTGTATTTGAGAAAGTAAATATTTTAGCTGAATCAGGTAATTACTACATAATAGAATCCGGTACAACTAACGGACCAGCTATATATGATCATATTATTCTTAACACTGACGCAGTTAATCCTGATGAATTAATCATCAAATAATAATTGAATTGGAGACATTGAGATGATAAAAGATAACTTAATTGAAATTGAAGATAATATTAAAAAGACATGTATTAAAGCAAACCGTGCAGAGGATGCTGCAAAGCTTATTGCTGTAAGCAAGACAAAGCCTGCAGATATGGTTTTGGAAGCTTATAATTGTGGTATGAGAGACTTTGGTGAAAATAAGGTTCAGGAAATAATGGATAAATATCCTGTTCTTCCAAAGGATATTCGCTGGCATCTAATAGGTCATTTGCAGAGAAATAAGGTTAAGTATATAATTGACAAGGTATATTTGATACACTCTGTAGATTCAGTACGACTGGCTGAGCAAATTCAACATGAAGCAGAGAAAGCAAATGTTCATATGAATATTTTAATACAGGTTAATATAGCAATGGAAGATACCAAATTTGGACTTAATGTTGATGAATTGACAGATACAATACAGCAGATTTCAAAGTTTGAAAGAGTTCACATTATGGGGCTTATGACAATAGGCCCTATGACAGATAATGTTGAAAATATACGTATGGTTTTTAGAAAATTAAAGCAATTATCTGTTGACATACAGAGCAAAAACATTGATAATGTTAATATGAATGTTTTATCGATGGGTATGTCAGGTGATTATACAATAGCCATTGAAGAGGGTTCAACTTATGTAAGAGTTGGAACTAGTATATTCGGTGAAAGAAATTATAATAAGGAGATAGATTAATGAGTAAATTTGCAGATAAGTTTCTTGATTTTATGAGATTAAATAGTGATGATGACGATTATGATTATGATGATGATTACGAAGATGAAGATGATTATAAGCCTAAGAAGGCAGAGAAGCCAAGGCAGACAAGAACTTCTTCACGTCGTGACAGATTAGCAGATATGGAAGAGATTCCTGCACCACGTGAAAAGGAAACACCTAAGCCTGCATCACGTCCTGCTGCGAAGGTAGTTCCAATGCGTAACAGAAAGAGCATTAACGGAATGGAAGTATGTGTTATCAAGCCAAATAGTGTTGATGACGCACGTGAAATAACAGACACATTACTTAGTGGACGAGCTGTAATACTTAATATGGAAGGCATACATTTTGAGCTTGCCCAGCGTATAATTGATTTTACTTCAGGATCATGTTATTCGATGAATGGAAATCTTAGAAAGGTTTCTAATTACATATTTATAATAACACCTGAGACAGTTGATATTTCCGGTGATTTTCAGGAATTAATCGATGGTAACGTTAATGTATCATCAATTTAGCAGGTATAAGATATGACTAAAGAAGAACAGTTTTTAGCTAATAAGCTTCTGGATATGGCAGAACGCACTTATATGTCAGGCAGACCAGAGTATTCTGAATTTATGAATATGAATGAGCAGAATATATTTCTTTCAACTGTTAACTCATTGCCTCCCGTTAATTATACATTAGTTGGGGGGCATATTTATGCCGAACGAAAGATAGCTGCGTTCACCTCGAAGGATTTTGAAAATATCAGCAATCCACCAATCTGTGCGGTCAAATGCACACCAACAAATATGAAATTTGCTGATGACTTAACGCACCGTGATTATTTAGGTGCATTAATGAATTTAGGAATTAACAGAAATACTATAGGTGATTTTGTATTTGATAATAATAGCTGTTACATTATATGTTTAAATTCTATTTCAGAATATATTTCTTCAGAACTGCTAAAGGTAAAGCACACTATAATTCGAACTGAAATTGTGCCACATGAACAGATTTCAGGAATCTCAATAGAGCTCAAGGAAACTACCGGATTTATAAGTTCTAATCGCTTAGATTCCATTGTATCGCTGGCATTTAATTTATCTAGAAATGCATCAAGTGAATATATTTCTCAGGGGAAAGTATTCATTAACTCAAGGCTTGAGTTATCAAACAGTTATCAGGTTAAAGAAAAGGACCTGATTTCGGTTAGAGGATTAGGAAGATTTATATTTAATAATATAGTTACAACAACCAAGAAAAACAGGTTAATGGTATCAATTAGTAAATACTAGGAAGGTGATTATTATGTCTCACACATTAAATGTTACTTACAACAATACACCATGTTATGATATTATGATTGAATCAGATTTTAACAGGCTCTACAACGAATTGAAGGACTGGCAGCTTAATAATAGAAAAATCTGCATTGTTTCAGAAATGAATGTTGCACCTTATTACTTAGAAGAGCTTGAGGCTAATCTAACAAAAATAGCATCAAAGGTTTGCCATGTAATATTTAAGGCAGGCGAGCCACAAAAGAATATGGATACAATCAGTGATATATATGAATTTCTTATTACTGAACATTTTGACCGAAATGATATATTAATCGCATTAGGCGGAGGTGTAACAGGTGATATGACCGGATACACTGCTGCAACATATCTTAGAGGCATATCCTATATCCAGATTCCAACATCACTATTGTCACAGGTAGACAGCAGTATTGGTGGTAAGACCGGGGTGGATTTCAAATGCTATAAGAATATGGTTGGAGCCTTTAAACAGCCAAAACTCGTATATATTAATACAACAACACTGAATTCATTACCATTAAGAGAATATTTATCCGGAATGGGCGAAATAATTAAACATGGATATATTAAAAATGCTGCATATTTATCATGGCTCACTGAGCATGCTGAAGAAATTATTAACAGAAATCAATTAATTGTTGAAGAAATGATATATGAAAGCTGTAAGGTTAAGCAGGATGTTGTACAGAGAGACCCGCTGGAAAAGGGGGAGAGAGCAATTCTGAATTTTGGTCATACTCTTGGCCATGCCATTGAAAAATGCATGAATTTCACGTTATTGCATGGTGAATGTGTTGCACTTGGAATGTGTACATCATTATATTTATCATATAAGAAAGGCAATATAAGCGAGTTCGAATATAAGGAAGGTATAGATATAATGAAATTATTTAGTCTTCCTGTGAAGCTTTCTGAAAATGTTTCACGAAAAGACATAATAGAAACAACATTACTTGATAAGAAAATGGATTCCAATGTCATTAAATTCATTATTCTTGAACGAATCGGAAATGCTGTTATAGATAGAACAATTACAAGAGAAGATATGTATGAAGCTCTTGATACACTATTTTAAAGGAAATTATAATGAAAAAAAATCTAAAAGCTATTTACTTATTTTTTATTTTTGCCGTACTAACAGTGCTTGATCAGGCAAGCAAATACTGGGCATCACATAATTTAATGGAGTCTCCTAAGGTTCTGATTAAGAATATATTTGAACTTCATTATCTGGAGAATAAAGGTGCTGCATGGGGAATACTTAGCGGGCATATTAGTTTTTTTACAATTATAACGGCAATAATAATTATATTAATTGGAATTCTAATATTTAGGATGAGTAAATTCATTGGAAAAAAATATACAATTTGTCAATATGTACTTGTTATCCTGTTGTCAGGTGCAGTCGGTAATCTCATAGATAGAGTTGTAAATGGATATGTTGTTGACTTTTTCTATTTCAAATTAATTGATTTTCCAATATTTAATGTCGCTGACTGCTATGTAACATGTTCTGTAGCAGCACTTTTAATTATTATGCTGTTTGTATTTAAGGAAGATGAATTAGAAGCTTTATTTAAATTTAAGAAAAGAAATGAGGACTAACATTGGTAAGAATTTTTAAAGTATCTGCCGAGTGTGAAAATGATAGAATAGATAAGTATCTCTCTGAGCATATGTACGGTACAAGCCGTTCTTATATTCAGAAGCTTGCAAAAACTGATAATATTACAGTTTTTGATAAAAAATGCAAGTCAAATTATAAGGTGTCTGAGGGTGATATTATTTTCTTAAATATACCAAAGCCGATTACTCCTGATATTCTACCGGAGGATATACCTCTTGATATTGTTTATGAGGACTCAGATATTGTAATTGTTAACAAACCAAAGCATATGGTTGTTCATCCTGCTGCGGGACACTATACAGGTACACTAGTCAATGGGCTTATGTATCACTGTCGTGACAATCTTTCTGGTATTAATGGCGTGATGCGACCTGGTATAGTTCATCGTATTGATATGGATACAACAGGTATTTTGATTATATGTAAAAATGATAATGCCCATGTGTTTATTTCAGATCAGCTTAAAAAGCATTCAGTGAAACGAAAATATCAGGCAATAGTACATGGAATAATTAAAGATGATGAGGGTACAATTAATGCTCCTATTGGAAGAGATCCTAATAACAGAATGAAAATGGCTATTTTGGAAAAGGGTGGTAAGGATGCAATTACTCATTTTAAGGTGCTTGAAAGATTTAAAGATTTTACGTATATTGAATGTCAGTTAGAAACTGGAAGAACACATCAGATACGTGTCCATATGGCAAGTATCAACCATCCACTGTTAGGAGATTTTGTGTATGGACCATCTAAATGCCCATACAAATTAATGGGCCAGACACTTCACGCAAAAACCCTTGGATTTATTCATCCAACATCTCATGAATATATGAGATTTGACTCGCCTTTACCAGATTATTTTAAGCATCTGTTGGAAATTCTTCCTAAGCAGTAACAAATAGCAATAAGTGGTTGTAATTTGTGCTATTTTTTTATATAATATTTAATATTATGAACTCTATGAAATGGAGGATTTTTTATGGATAAGCATATTGTTGTAACAATAGGTAGACAATTTGGAAGTGGTGGAAGAGAGATAGGCAGGAAACTCGCAGATTCACTTGGTATTGCTTTTTACGATAAAGAACTCCTTGCTGCAGCTGCAAGAGATAGTGGCCTTAGTAAGGATATATTTGAACTACATGATGAGAAACCAACACACAGCTTTTTGTATTCACTTGTAATGGATACATATGCAATGGGATATGGAACACCTACATATGTAGATATGCCAATTAACCAGAAGGTATTTTTGGCACAGTTTGATTCAATAAGAAAGATTGCACAGAATGAATCATGCGTTATTGTTGGAAGATGTGCAGACTATGCACTTGAAGGTTTAATAGACTATACTAGTGTATTTATTCATGGTGATATGGGGGACAGAATTAACCGCATCATGAAGACTTATAATCTTAATGAAAGTGGAGCAAGTGATCTTATTTCTAAAACAGATAAGAAGCGTGCAAGCTACTATAATTACTACACTAATAAGAAGTGGGGTAATTCTGTCAACTACGATTTAACTTTTAACAGCAGTTCTCTTGGTATTGAAGGTTGTGTTGATCTTGTTGAATATTTTATTAAGAAATAACTGACTGGGAGAATATGTTTTGAATGAATGCTAAAGGTTCAAAGCTTAAGACTTACATTATCAATGTTATATTTGTAGTTATTTTATTCTATGCAACGATACATGTAATTTTTAAGGATCAGGAATTAGATGATGTACTGCATTATATTAATTATGCAGACAATAGTTATCTCTATATTGGGATATTAATGATGTTATTATTTGTTTGTAGTGAATCGGTTATTATTCACTATCTTATGAATTCACTTTCATACAAAGTAAAGCTTAAGTCCTGTATAAAATATTCATTTATTGGTTTTTTTGTTAGTGCAATTACACCGTCAGCTTCTGGTGGTCAGCCTGCTCAAATGTACTATATGAGTGCTGATGGTATCAGTGTTTCAGCATCTAGTCTGGTACTTATGGTTGTAACGATTGCCTACAAAGCAGTACTTATTATTTTAGGTGTATTTATGTTTATAACTGAGAGACGTTTTGTTCTACATTATGTGTGGGATGTCAGATGGGTCTTAATTGTAGGTATTGCAGTTAATGTGATAATAATAGGATGTTTATTATTTATAATATTTAAGCAATCCTTCGCTGAAAAGGTACTTGTTGCTCCTATTATTTTTCTAGGAAGACACAAGATAATAAGAAATTACTGCAAGCTTTCCAATAATATACTAAATGGAATCAAAAAATATGAGAATGGTGCAGGCTACCTAAAATCACATAAGCATGTGTTTTTTAATGTATTTCTCATAACTACATTCCAGCGATTATGTTTGTTCTATGTAACATATCTTGTATATCGCTCCTTTGGACTTAGCGGAACAAGTGCATATCAGATTGTAACATTGCAGACAATGATAGCTTTATCTGTGGATATATTACCTTTACCGGGAGGTATGGGAGCCAGCGAAAGTATTTTTATAATACTATTTGGCAGTATATTTACATCTGAATTTGTATTACCTGGAATGCTCCTTAGCCGTGGTATTACATATTATGCAATAATACTAATTGGTGCTGTTGTTACAGCAGTTGCACAATTAACCAAAAGAAGAAACTCGAAAATCACACAAACTATTACGGGGGATTTACAACCATGATTGGATTTTATAATTACACAGTAATACTTACTTATTTGGCAGTTATGTCTGGAGTAGTAGGTATGACACAGTTACTTAACGGAAGATTGACAGTTGCAATCTTATGTTTGATGCTTGCCGGAGGATTTGACATGTTCGATGGTAAGGTTGCAAGAATGAAGAAGGATCGTACAGATAGAGAAAAAGTATTTGGTATACAAATTGATTCTCTCAGTGATGTAATATGCTTTGGTGTATTCCCATCATTATTTAATTACACTGTAGCGGTTAAAGCTACATCTTCATTACCAATTACAATATTCAGTGCATTTGTTTCTGCATATTTTTCAGTCGCTGCAGTTGCAAGACTTGGATATTTCAATGTAGTGGAAGAGGAGAGACAGCGCGAAACTTCAGAAAACAGAAAGAATTATCAGGGACTACCTGTTACTTCGATTGCTATGATATTACCAGTAGTTTATCTTGCAAAGAAATACATAGAAAAAGCTACTAGTGCAACAACTTTCTCAATAATACTTAACATTTTATTACTTATTGTTGGATTTTTATTTGTTTACGATTTCAAAATTAAGAAGCCAAATAATAGAGAAGTAGCTTTTATTGTTATATGTGCTGTTATACTTATTGCAGGATGCATACTTTTATAGGAGAGAATATAATATGAATTACAGAGACAGATTAGGAAATGAATTAATTAACGATACCAATCAGGATGTATTTTTAAATAATTTGTATGGTTCTGTTGCTGGCAGATGCTTTCTCAAAATACTTACACAACCGGTTATTTCTAAACTAGCCGGTTGTTTTTTAGATACCAGACTGTCATGTTTTCTAAACAAACCATTTATTGACTCAAATAACATTGATACTTCACAATTTGATATGAAAGGGTTTAGATGCTTTAATGATTGCTTTACTAGAAAAATACTTCCAGGCAAGCGCATTATTGATATGGAGCCATCACATTTAATTAGTCCATGTGACTGCAAGGCGACTTCTTATGATATATCTAAAAGAGCAACTTTTATAATTAAGAATTCCGTATATACAGTTGAATCACTTCTTAAGGATAAAGAATTAGCTGCAAAGTACAAAGAAGGTAACATAACAATATTACGGTTAACTGTTGATGATTATCATAGATATTGTTATATTGATGATGGATACAAGACATCAAATAGATTTATTCCAGGTATTCTTCATACAGTTAATCCAATTGCTACAAAGTATGCCAGAATTTATTCTGAAAACAGCCGAGAATATACACTTATGCATACACGTAATTTTGGTGATGTTATTCAAATTGAGGTTGGCGCATTGTTGGTTGGTCGTATTAAGAATCATCATGCCCGTCACGCTATGGAACGTGGACAGGAAAAAGGTATGTTTGAATATGGTGGTTCAACAATTGTATTACTCACAAAAAAATCAGATGTTATGATTGATGAGGATATTTTAAAGAATACTCGTGATGGATTTGAAACTAACGTTAAAATGGGTGAAAAAATTGGACGTACTGCTGAATAAATACATATACATATAATGTACGAAACAGTAGTAAGTCCCTTCAGATATATCTATTCGCAAAACCATAGTTTAACGAATAGATAGTAGTCAAAACACGTATTATATGATATAATAATGGATATATCGTATTAATGCGTGTTTTTCTCTAGCTTAATAAGCATTATTATATATTAACATGTACGAAAGGATTTACATTAAATTAATGAAACTACAAAAATTATACAGCTTTACACGACGGGCTCTGGAACAATATAATATGATTGAAGATGGTGATAAGATTGCAATAGGAGTTTCAGGTGGTAAGGATAGTCTGACTCTTTTATACGCACTTCATGGTATTCAAAGATTTTATCCAAAACATTTTGAACTTGTGGCAATATCAGTTGATCTCGGGTTTGGTATACAGAACTTCGATAAAATCGGTGAACTTTGTAATGAGTTAAGTATACCATTACATATAGTAAAAACAGAAATTGGTGATATTGTATTTGAACAGCGTAAGGAATCCAATCCATGTTCACTATGTGCCAAAATGCGCAAAGGTTCTCTCAATGATAAGGCAAAGGAACTAGGCTGCAATAAGATTGCATATGCTCATCACAAGGATGATATAATCGAGACTATGCTTTTATCACTTATATATGAAGGAAGATTCCACTGCTTCTCCCCTGTTACTTTTCTTGACAGGATGGAATTAACGGTTATAAGACCATTAATGTTTATTAATGAAGCTGATATTATAGGATTTCAGAACAAGTATGAATTACCGGTTGCAAAGAATCCATGTCCTGCAGATGGTCGAACTAAACGAGAATATGTAAAGAATCTTGTAAGACAGCTTAATAATGATAATCCGGGTGTTAAAGAAAGATTTTTTACTGCAATAATTACTGGAGATTTAAAGGGATGGCCTACTCCTGCTAAACCTTACAAATAGGAGATGATAACATATGGCAATAAGTAACTCAAATTACCATGATCAGCTTAATAAAGCTAATCAATTGAAATTAAGAGAGCATTTAAAGGCTCTTCCTGGCTTCTGCAAGGATTTTTTTATCGGTATCGATAAAGTGACTGCCTCAAGAACTCAAATCGCTTATGCGTACGATTTAGGCGTTTTTTTTGAATATATTCACGATGAAACATCAATTGGCAACAATTTAGAGATAACAGAGTATTCAATTGATATACTTGATAAAATTTGTGCCTCTGATATTGAGATGTATATTCAATATACCAAATATTATGTTAAAAATAATGTTGAATATACCAACAATGAACGTGGAATCAAGCGTAAACTCTCATCATTGAAGTCATTTTATAATTACTTTTATGAAAAGGAACGAATAAAAACTAATCCAGCTTCCATAGTGAAGCTTCCAAAGCTTCATGAAAAAGAAATTATACGACTTGATATTGATGAGGTAGCTAAGCTATTAGATCAAGTTGAATCAGGAGAAAAGCTTACTGACAGGCAGAAGGTATTTCATGAGAAGACAAAAGTCAGAGATGTAGCTCTGCTATCACTTCTGTTGGGCACAGGCATTCGTGTTTCAGAATGCGTGGGTATTGATATTAATGATATTGATTTTAATAATTTTTGCGTTAAAGTACGTCGTAAAGGTGGATACGAATCCATTGTATACTTTAGTGATGAGGTTGAGGAAGCCCTGGAACAATATATGGAACAGAGATTACATATAACACCTATGACCGGACATGAAAATGCATTTTTTCTATCCATCCAAAATAAGCGCCTTGCCGTTAGAAGCATAGAGAAGCTGGTCACTAAGTACTCTTCTTTGGTTTCAACACTTAAGCATATAACACCACATAAGCTGAGAAGTACCTACGGAACTAATCTATATAAAGAAACAGGTGACATATATCTGGTAGCTGATGTACTTGGTCATAAGGATGTTAACACAACCAGAAAGCATTATGCAGCTATCGAAGATGAACGACGCAGAAATGCAAGAAATATTGTATCATTGAGAGAAAAATAATTTTAAATTATACAGAAGCATAATAATTTTATCTAATGCTTCGGAATGGAGAGAATATATGAAGAAAATTGCAAGCTTTACAATTGATCACACAAAATTAGTACCTGGTATTTATGTATCAAGAAAAGATGATGTTAATGGAAATGTACTAACAACATTTGATGTACGTATGACACGTCCGAATAATGAACCGGTTATGAATACGGCTGAAATCCATACAGTTGAACATATTGGTGCAACATACCTTCGCAATAACGAGGAATATTCAAGTAAGGTAATATATTGGGGTCCAATGGGATGTCGTACCGGCTTCTATCTTATTCTTGCCGGAGATTATTCTTCCAAAGACATTGTTACATTGATTACAGATATGTATACTTATATTAGCACATTTGAAGGTGATGTACCTGGTGCATCAGCCCATGATTGTGGTAATTATCTTGACTTGAATTTACCAATGGCAAGATATATTGCTAAGAAATATTTGGATAATGTTTTATTGAATATTTCAGACGAGCAGCTTATATACCCAGAATAAATATTTTAGGAGGACAATTATGTTAGGAATTATTGGAGCAATGGATGAAGAAGTTAGTCAAATAAAGGAACTTCTCGCAAATGTAAAAATAACAAATAAAGCAGGAATGGAATTTTTCAAAGGAACGCTTAACAATAAGGATGTTGTTATTGTTCGTTCAGGAATTGGAAAGGTAAATGCCGGAATATGTGCTCAGATATTAGTAGATCTTTTTGATGTCAGTGCCATAATTAACACAGGAATAGCTGGTTCTCTCCATTCAGAGATTAATATTGGCGATATTGTATTATCAAGCGATGCTCTTCAACATGATGTAGATGCTGTAAGCTTTGGATATAATCTTGGTGTAATTCCAAGAATGGAAACATCAACTTTCATAGCTGATAAAAATTTAATTAAGTTAGCTGATGAATGCTGTCATAAAGTATGTACAGATATTAATACTTTCATAGGTAGAGTTGTCAGCGGAGATCAGTTTGTTTCTTCCAAAGATAAAAAAGACTTTATTAGCAAGAACTTTAATGGATACTGTACTGAAATGGAAGGTGCAGCAATTGCACAAGCTGCATATCTCAATAATATTCCATTCTTAATCATACGTGCCATATCAGATAAGGCTGATGACAGTGCACATATGGATTATCCTGCATTCGAAGCAATGGCAATCAAAAATTCAGTACATCTAATTACTGAAATAATTAATAACTACAATAATTAGTATAGTAAGATATAAAATAGATATCAAGTCTTTAGAAAACGGCTCCCACCAGATTCTAAAGACTTTTTCATTGATAGGAAATATGAGATTAGCGTAAAGCTATCTGGCATCTGTATAATATGTAACTAATAATGAATTGCCCGCATTAATTGTTGAATTCTTCAGGTTATTCATAATCATAAGTTCATCTATGTATTCCTCAACTGAGTCATATTCTTCACTCAAATATTCTTCTGCAATTGACCATAAAGAATCACCTTTCTCAATTGTAATACTCTTATAGCACTTCTCTCTATCATTATCAACATCGCTGCTACCCTTGGCACTTGCCACTGAACTTCCGAGTATTACGAGTACAATTGCAAAAATAAAAACTGCTGAAACAAAAGATAATCTTCTTCTAAAAATTCTGTTGTTAATTAATACGTTCATCATAATAATCACATTCCTCTCTCTAAATATAACCTATAATGTTGTATCGAACATATATTCGTTACTGTTAAATGAAGTATACAACACGAACATACGTTTGTCAAGTAAAAATGCAAACATTTGTTTGCAAATATATGTTCTTTATGTTAAAATATATATAGAAAAAAGCTCAGTTGAGAGGAGAACATACATATGCCTAATGGTAAAATAACTTCCAAGCAGCAGGAAATATTAGATTGTATCAAGGAGGCCATACTTAATAAGGGATATCCACCTGCAGTACGAGAAATTTGTGATGCAGTGCATTTGAAGTCTACTTCTTCTGTACATTCACATCTTGAAACTCTTGAGAAGAATGGATATATAAGACGTGACCCAACTAAGCCGAGAGCAATTGAGATACTCGATGACAGCTTCAGCATGATACGTCAGGAGATGGTTAATCTTCCAATGGTGGGAACTGTTGCTGCCGGACAGCCTATTCTTGCTGCAGAGAATATAGAGAGCTACTTCCCTATTCCAGCAGAATTTATTCCACTTGGTGATGGAGAAGCATTTATGCTTAAGGTAAAGGGTGAGAGCATGATTAATGTTGGTATTTATGATGGAGACAGCATAATGGTCAGAAGTTGCGATACTGCCAGCAATGGTGATATTGTAGTTGCGCTGATTGATGATTCTGCAACAGTTAAGACATTTTATAGAGAGAAGGATCATATAAGACTGCAGCCTGAGAATGACAATATGGATCCTATTATAGTAAGAGATAATGTTAAGATACTTGGAAAAGTATTTGGACTATTTAGATTAATGCAATAGTCATTTGAAACAAAACAGCTTTGCCAGTGAGATTTCACTTAGCAAAGCTGTTTTGTTATAGATATTATTTCACATTAATTTCTTTTCCATCTCTCCATATTCTCTCGAGATCATAGAACAATCTATCATCCTGATTAAACACATGGACTATGATATCACCATAATCAAGCAATATCCAGTTAGCTGTCTGATAACCTTCAACATGCTTTGTATGACAATCAATTTTTGCCATTTCGTCTTCAACATTATCTACAAGTGCCTGAACCTGACTCTTATTTGAACCGCCAACAATTACAAAATACTCGGCTATGACAGAGATGTCCTGAATGTCCAACACCTTAATATCTATGCCCTTTTTGTCATCTAAAGCATTATAAATAACTTTTACTTTATCCAATGAATTCATTTTATACCTCCGTTTACTTTTTAAGAGCCTCAACATAAGAACGTAGAAATTCCTCTGCCAGACTATTCTCTTTTATGTTTTCCAGCGCTTCCTGTATTGTAAACCATTTCGCACTGTCTATCTCACTGTTAGTATCCTCCAAAGACTCACTATCTACTATGCAGGTAAAATTAAGCATCAGTGTATTTGATGGTGAAAAATATTTACTCCTGTTGTAAGAATATTCAGTAACCTTCCTGCCAAGTTCTTCAGAAACTTCTCTGATTACAGTATTCTCAACAGCTTCACCACAATTAACATATCCTGCCACGAGTATATAGAATGGCTTGCCATATTGCTTAATAAGCAGAATCTTATCCTTATCAGGATTCATAACAATCATGCTTACAGCAGTACTAAATACCTTAAATCTATATTGTCCACAGTTATCGCAATATGGAATGATACCTTCATTTTCAAGAAATCTTGTGGTAAGCTTTGTACCACATTCCATACAATATTTCATATATTTCTCCATTAATTATCTTGACGATATAAGCTTATCATAATACTCGTAAGCCTTTTTAGTCATATTATCAATATCGCCGTTTTGTTTTTTTAGATATTCAAGTGTATCTCTCATTATCATAAATACAGCCATATCAATATCTTCAAATGCTATACGTCTTATTTCAGAAAGATTAGGTGCCTGTTTTCTATTTGGCTCTATATAATCGGCCACATATATTATCTTCTCAAGAAGCGTCATATCAGGCGCACCTGTTGTATGAATAAGAATCGCATTAATTACTTCTTTGTCAGTTATAGAATACTTATGCATGGCATAAAAAGCGCCAAGCTTTGCATGAAGTAAGAAAGGACTCTTTTCCTCAGTAGGTGTGATACTGATATTATGCTTCTCACACTGCTTTAATTTCTTATCATCTGAAATACACTTTGCACAATCATGAAGCAATCCGGCTTCCTCTGCCTTTTCAAGATTATATTCATACTTCATTGCAAGACATACAGCAGTTGATGCAACACCTAAAGTGTGTTCATATCTGTTCTTATCAAGTATATTTTTTAAATCGCTATTAATATTTCTAAGATTTTTGCTCATTAGTGATGCACTTCCTTATACAAATTATTCTTATAAATATAATTCTCAACTTCAGAAACAACTAAATATTTAATTGAACTGCCATTATTTACTCTGTTTCTTATATCTGTTGAGGAAATTTCAATTCTTGGAACCTTAATCTTAATTATATCAGCATTATATACGTTTCGCAAATGATTAATTTTGTCATCCAAAACTTTATCACTGCCATTATTTCTATGTGCAACAACAATTGTACATAACTGCATAATTATTTCAGGCTCATGCCATTTCTCGATATAATCAAGGGAATCCTCTCCAAGAATGAAAAAATATTTTGTATCAGGATGCTCTTTTGTCATCAACTGCAAGGTATCAGATGTATAAATATATCCGTTTCTCTCAAGTTCGAAGCCGGAATATGAAAAATGATTGTTTCCTGCAATTGACAACTTAACCATTGTGCTTCTATCAATCTCATTTGAAATATCAGAACTGTCTTTATGAGGAGGTTTACCTGATGGCATTACCAATACATTTTCAAGATTGCATTGTGAATATGCATTTTCACCAATAATCAGATGTCCTAAATGAATTGGATCAAATGTTCCACCAAGTATTCCAACCCGCTTTTCATTAAGCATACATGATACACCTCAATTCTTCAATTAAGCTTTAGGCAATATAATTTTAGGATTCTCATCCGCAGGCTTGTAAAGAACAATTTTCTTTCCTATAACCTGTACAACCTGAGAATGTGTTCTCTCTGCAAGAACTTCTGCGATGCTTCTGCCATCATCCATGCAGTTCTTAAGTACATTTATTTTAATCAATTCTCTCTTAGTTAATGCCTCATCAATGGCAGCTGTAACTTCTGGGGTTACACTTGATTTGCCTATTTGAAAAATAGGTTCCATTGTACTTGCAAGACTTCTTAAATAAGCTCTCTGTTTACTCGTCATACTTCTCTTAATTCCTCCATATTTTACTTGTAATAGTCAAATTCATGTCCATAAATACGAACAGTATCACCATCAACTATACCAAGATCTTCAAGCTCCTGTAAAATACCATTGTTCTTCATGAAATTCTGGAAGAACATAAATCCCTTTTCTGATTCCAGGTTAGTATATCCAAGCATTCTTTCGATTCTAGGTCCCTCAATTGAGAATACGCCATCTTCAACCTTTTCAACTGTGTATGGTTCCTGAGCATTGTCGACATACTGTCCCGGAACAAATTCACTTTCAAATGTAATTGGTGTATCATCAAGTGTATCAAGCAGAGCTCTTACTCCATAGAGCAGCTCCTTTACACCTTTTCCACTTACAGCAGAAATAGGATAAACTTTAATTCCTTCAGGTTCAAATGTCTCCTTAATAAGCGGAATCATACTTTCGGATTCATCATATATCGCATCTATTTTATTGGCAGCAATAACCTGTGGTCTTTTTAACAAATCACTATTATATGCTTCTAATTCCTTGTTAATCTTTCGTATATCATCTATAGGATCTCGTCCTTCAACTGAAGCACCATCAACCATATGAATGATAACCTTTGTACGCTCAATATGCTTAAGGAACTCATGACCAAGGCCAACACCTTCGGATGCTCCCTCAATCAAGCCCGGTATATCAGCGATTACAAAACCTTTTCCTTCATCAAGGTCAACTACACCCAGATTTGGATTAAGTGTTGTAAAATGGTAATTAGCAATCTTTGGACGTGCATTAGTTACTCTTGAAAGTAATGTAGATTTACCTACATTAGGGTAACCTACAAGACCAACATCAGCAATAACCTTAAGTTCAAGTCTTACATACAGCTCCATACTATTCTGTCCCGGCTGTGCGTATTTAGGTACCTGCATTGTAGCTGTCGCATAATGCTGGTTACCCTTACCTCCACGTCCACCTGTTAAAATAACCTGTCTTCTATTATCGCCTGACATATCTGCGATAACTTTACCTGATTCATCATCTCTTATAATGGTTCCCTCAGGTACCTTTATAATAAGGCTCTCGCCGTTTTTTCCATGTTGATTACGTTTTGCGCCTTCCGCACCCGGCTCAGCAACGTATTTTCTAATGTGTCTAAAATCTGTTAAAGTATTAAGTCCTTCATCGACTTCAAATATGATGTCACCACCGCGTCCACCGTCACCGCCGTCCGGACCGCCATTTGCTACGAATAACTCTCTTCTGAAACTAACGTGGCCATCGCCACCTTTGCCTGACTTTATAAATATTCTGGCACTATCAGCAAACATATATTATTTCCTTTCTAAATTGATAAAAAGGCTTCAAACCAAAATGATTTGAAGCCTAATCTACAAACTATTTTGAAACTGGAACGATAGAAACCTGCTTCTTATCTCTTCCTTTTCTTTCAAACTTAACAACGCCATCTACTAAAGCGAATAATGTGTCATCTCCGCCGCGTCCAACGTTAACGCCTGGATGAATCTTAGTACCACGCTGTCTATAAAGAATGTTTCCAGCCTTTACAAACTGTCCATCTGCTCTTTTCGCACCTAATCTCTTGGATTCTGAGTCTCTACCATTCTTAGTAGAACCAACACCCTTTTTATGAGCGAAAAACTGAAGGTTCATTTTCAACATAGTTACACCTCCTTGAAAACTATTTGTATATATTGCTCATTATCTTCTTCTTTAATTCCTTCAAGTCCAATGACAAGGGAATTCAATAAAACTTTCGATTCACTGCTTATTACATCTGTGATAGAAAAATCAATAAGACCTTTCTTCTCATCCATTTCAAGTTCGAAATGATCTTCTGTAAGTTCTTCAACTGAGTTAATTGTATTAAATGTTAAGGCTGAAACAGCTGCACATATAATATCTTTACCAGCTTCTGCAAAACCAGCATGACCCTTGAGACTGAAACCTGTGTAATTATGAGATGAATCTGTATAAAACGTTACCTTAATCATAAAGCATTAATTAAGCGTTGATCTTGTCAATCTTAACTTCAGTATAAGCCTGTCTATGACCATTCTTTTTGTGGTATCCTGTTTTTCTCTTATACTTGTAAACGATAACCTTCTTGCCTCTACCTTCTTTAACGACTGTAGCTGAAACGTTAGCGTTTGCAACTGTAGGATCTCCAACAACAACTTCACCGTTATTAACGAGAAGAACCTGGTCAAATGTAACTGTTTCTCCAGCTGCTGCTCCAAGCTTTTCAACTTTGATTATATCGCCTTCAGAAACCTTGTACTGTTTACCACCTGTTGCTATAATTGCGTACATATGGCACCTCCTATATCTCATTACTCGCCAGCTTCGGTGCTTATAAATATAAGACTTATGACCTCACTGTGCGGCACACTAATAGAGAATAACATAATTTACCTGGGTTGTCAAATGTTTTTTATGATTTCATGAAGTGGCGGTTTTGTCTTTCTTCTGGTCACTTCAAGCAGATTTAACTTAGTCATATCAACCACCGTTGTCTTAATTGGATCCCTGGAAACTATACTATCAAATCTATCAATAACCTGTTTAATATCTTCATCCTTATCCATATTAATAAAATCAATTATTATAATACCAGATATATTTCGAAGACGTATTTGCCTTGCAATTTCCTCGGCAGCTTCTATATTAACCTTCAATATAGTTGAGGCTATATTTTTTCCCTTTGAAAATTTACCTGTATTAACATCGATAACTGTCATTGCTTCTGTTGGTTCGATTATAAGATATCCCCCGCACTTAAGCCAAACCTTCTTAGATGTCAATTCATTTATGGTTCCACTTACATTATAAAGCTTATTGAGTGGAAGTAATTTATCATCATACAATCGACAACTGCTAAACATTTCTGACACTTCATTAAATATCTCTACGTCATCAGTTACCAGTTCTTCAATCTCACCATTATAAATACCATTTATACGTTCAGCATATTCAGCTTTCTTAGCAAATAGTTTAGTAAAAATTGTTCTGGTTTGAGCTTTTTGATACATTTCTTCCCATTTGGTAACGAGGTCGCTAAGTTCGTCACAGACTTCAGAAATATTAGCACTTGCTGCATTGGTTCGAACAATTATACCGTAGCTGTCGCTGGAATATGGTTTGAGTGAGTTCTTTAGATTATCACGAACCTCTAAATCATTAATTTTACTTGAAATACCAATGCCATTTTTGCCAACCGTTATTGCAGCATATTTACCGCTTAAATTGATTTCTGAAGAAAGAACCGGGTCCTTTGTCTTGATTGCATCCTTTGCAATCTGAACAATTATTTCATCACCCTGGGCAATCTTATTTGAATTCTTTCTATTAAGAAATAAATGATTCTTATTGCTTTCCATGGAATAATATCCTATGCATCCTTCGCTGTATTCAACAAAAGCCGCATTAATACTTGGAACAACATCTCTAACTTTTCCAATATAAATATTGCCTAGCCTGCTTTGATTTTCAGCACTGCATACATTTACTTCATAAAATGATTTTCCGTTGTGCATTCCGTAGAAAATATAATTATCTACTTTGGTTATTATATATTTATTCGACACTTAGCATATCTCCTTACCAAATGATTCAAGTGGTTTTAGGGCTTTTACTATATCATCGATATTTTCTGTTTCTTCCTTAAGAGTTGTTCCGTAAGTTTCTAATCTACACACTTCAACATCAAACTTACCAAGCTCAATATTATTTGCATTGTGAAATGCCTGCATAACAAGCTCCGGCTTAAGATTTCTTGCGCTACCGGTAGCTAACTTCATAAAGAATGCTCCCTCAGTTTCATATGCCTCATATATCATAGGTCGGATATCTACTTCTTTTTCACTTTTTTTAGTAGTCTTAATAATGTTTATTGAATCCTGATTAAGAAATTCTTTAAATGCTGTATTAAGTGCAGTATCATCTGTGAACTCTTGAGGCTTATAGCCCTCTCTGTATTTTACAAGATAATCAGCTGCTGCCACTGATGACATCGCATTAGCTGCATTTTCATCAAGTTCCACGTAGCTTAACACCTGCATGCCTTCAACCATAACGCCATTAATCATTTCGATCATTTCATAGCTTGACTTAGTTGTATGAACTTCAATATCAAGATATTCTCCTTCGCTTGTAAGACCAACACCAAGTGGCGCAGCAAATGACATTATCTGATGAGGACTGTAGCCTTCAGTGTAAGCAATATCAACTTCAGCGCGTCTCATAACCTTCTGGAAATATCTCATAACATCGAGATGTCCTATGAACTTCATTGTTCCTCTTTTAGCAAATTTAATTCTTATCTTCAAAGCAGACACCTCCTCCAAATTTCATGACACCACAGCCAGAACATTTCATACGGCAGTTAGGCGTAACATTTTCATTTCTTGCGTTGTTCCATTCACGTTTAAGGAATTCCTTAGAAACGCCTGTATCGATAAAATCCCAAGGAAGAATTTCATCAACATCACGTTCTCTTGTGATATAGAAATCCATATCTATATTAGTCTCATTAATGGCACGATTCCATTTACCATTATCAAAGGTTTCACTCCATGCATCATACAGACATCCAAGCTCATATGCACGAAGTACTGTCTTAGAAACTCGTCTGTCACCTCTTGCCAAAAGTCCTTCAAGAACTGACACATCAGCTTCATGCCAGTTGTACTTGATACTCTTCTTATTGAGCATTTCCTTCATTCTTGCATTAACAATTTTGGCCTTGCCAAGGAAATCGTCCTTAGAACACATAGGTGCCCACTGAAATGGTGTAAATGGCTTTGGTACAAAGAATGATGTACTTGCTACAATCTGAACCTTTCCATTTCGCTGATCCTTTGGTATTTCATAATATAATTCTGCAATTTTCTCTGAAAGCTCTGCGATTCCCTGCATATCTTCAACAGTCTCTGTTGGAAGTCCAAGCATAAAGTAAAGCTTAACTCTGTTCCATCCGCCGTCGAATGCCATCTTAGCACCCTTAAGAATTACCTCTTCTGTAAGACCTTTGTTGATAACATCTCTAAGTCTCTGTGAGCCTGCTTCAGGTGCAAATGTAAGACTGCTCTTACGAACATCCTGTACTTTACTCATTACATCAAGTGAAAATGCATCAATTCTAAGGGAAGGAAGTGAAATATTTACTCCGTTGCCTTTAAATTCATCAATTAAGAAATTAACAAGTCCTTCTAAATCCGAATAGTCACTGGAGCTTAATGAACTTAGTGAAATTTCTTCATGACCTGTATTCTTAAGCATCTTATATGCCATGTCTTTAAGAAAATCAAGACTTCTCTCTCTAACCGGTCTATATACCATTCCGGCCTGGCAGAATCTGCAGCCTCTAATGCAGCCTCGCTGTATTTCAAGAACAACTCTGTCCTGTGTTGCCTTAATAAATGGTACAAGTGGCTTTTCAGGATAATAAGTATCGCTCATATCCATAACAAGCTGTTTTACAATCTTTTCCTTAGCATGGGAGTTGTTAGGTGTAAATGACTTAATAGTGCCATCTTCCTTGTATTCCACATCATAGAAGCCTGGTACATACAATCCTTCAATGTCTGCTGCCATTTCAAGAAACTGCTGTCTTGTTCCCCCATTCTTCTTCCATTCTCTGTAGCTGTTAATTAACTTTTCATATACTGTCTCACCTTCGCCAATATAGAAAATATCAAAGAAATCTGCCAATGGTTCAGGATTATATGAACATGGACCACCACCTATTACTATGGGATCATCATTAGTTCTGTCTGCTGCCATTAGTGGAATATTACTTAAATCTAATACCTGTAATATATTTGTGTAACACATTTCGTACTGAAGTGTTATTCCTAAAAAGTCAAAATCCTTCACCGGATCCTGAGATTCAATTGCAAATAATGGGATATTCTTTTCTCTCATTATTGCATCAAGATCAGTCCATGGAGAATATACTCTTTCGCAGTACACTCCGTCCATCTTATTGAACATATCATAAAGAATCTGGATACCTAGATGAGACATTCCTATCTCATACACGTCTGGGAAGCACATTGCAAAACGTACATCCACGGTATCCAGATCTTTTCTTACCATATTAACCTCGTTGCCGATATATCTGGCAGGTTTCTCTATACTTAATAGTATTTCGTCTGATAAAGCCAATTTTCTCAATATCTTTTCCTTACCTTTCCGCTATAAGCCTAATGGAATTTATCCTATCTTATTATAGTAATAAATAAGATACTTGGCAAGTGATATTAATTAATTGATTTTTTACATTTAATTTTTGTCCTTGATTTCAAATTCACCCATAACCATATACTTCGTTTCATCACCACATTCAAATTCTTTGACAATAATGTAGTAACCTGATTGCAATTTTGAAGTATCATAAATTGTATTTATATTCAAATTAAGAATATAATCTGTTCCGGATAAAATATGATTATATATTTCGTTCCAGGCAGCATCACTCTTCATATCAACAGCTGCATATGGACCATTGGCTTCCCAGGGACTGTAATAAAGTACAAAATCTTCACCTGTACCAATATCAGAATTTGATATATTTTTATAGGTGCCTGTCAGACTATAATCTTTTGATATTTTCGAACTAACAAGCTTAAGAGGTGCTGTGTTATCATTTATGTCTTCATCACCTATGCAAAAATCATTATGTGTTTCAGAAAATGATGACATTACTATACTTCCAACATATAGAAATGTGATTTTATAGTTGCCATTATAATTAATAATACTGTTAAATTCGTTTGCACATGCATCATACAAATCCAGTGCTATATGATATTTTCCCCCTGCCTTTATTAAAAACATTTGTTCTGTAGCAGAATCATATTCTACCTTACTATAATCAATAGTTGAATTAATTTCCTTACCATCTACTATTTTTGACACCTCAAATTCGGGATTAACAGACACATCTCGATTTGCTTTGTTTGTTATAGTAATGTTAAGAATACATTTACTATTATCTCTTGAAACTGTACACTCAATGGGAAGCAAACTACTTTCAATTGGAACAATACTATTGTCAGATTTCGCTGTGTCATTACTGTTATTTTCACTTTTTCCATTTTTTAGAACTACAATTGTACCAAGAATAGTACACATAATAATAATTGCTCCCATTAAAACAGCTATTTTACTTGAATTAGGTTTTCTTTTCATAATAGTCCTTCCACCTTTTTTTGTTTCAATATAGCTGCTAAACAGTCTGTTTTTATACTGCTCACTTCCATAGATGTTATTTAGCTCATTAATATAATCATTTTTATTCATATTCAAAACCTCCAATCATTCTAGCTTCAAGTTTCTTTCTACCTCTTCTAAGATAAGATAAAATAGTGTTTTCCCTGCACTCTAGTATTGTGCTGATTTCCTTTACACTATAGCCTTCGTAATAGTATAAATATATGGGTGTCTTATATTTGTCTGGCAATTTCATAACCTCTTCAATGACTCCGTAATGATGCTCATCATATACGGCAATGTCATTGATAAGCTCTGCTCTTTTCTTTGACCAGTTTGAAGTCTTTATATTCTTGCTTATATTGACTGTGACTCTGATTATCCACGCCTTTCTATGTTCTTCATCATTAAACTTCTTGTTAGTGAAAAGCAGTTTACTAAACACTTCCTGACATACATCTTCAGCATCTGCCTGATTTTCAACTATGTGAAATGATATTTTGAGAATCATATCAGTATATGTATCTATTAATTCTCTTGCTTCCTTATCATCCATGATTTATCTCCTTTCATTTTTCATCCGGATACTAATAACACAATTCAGATATCGAAAATATTGCAAAAAAAAAATTTCATTTTACTGAAATTTTTTTAATGTCTATAGCTGTGTTTCTAATATCTGTTTTACCTCTTCATCCTGTGTCAAATCGTATACCATCATGAAGCAGTCTCTGGCTGCATCTTTGTTGCCTGCTTCTAATTCCAGCTGCCCAACTCTATAGGTTATACCGATGGTGTCTGAATTAGGACCTATTGGTATATCATTATCACTTAATATTTTCTGTAACGAACCGATATCATAATCAGGTATTTCCTTTTGGGTTGCCTTTGCAATAAAATCAAGCTCATTATGAGCATATTCTGTTTCATAATATATGTTGCTGTACACATATAATGCACCGGCAACGTCAGGCATATATTTCTGCAAATAATAAAATCCCATATTTCTATAAAATCTTGCCATTGTTGATCTTGTGCAGCAATAATTGTAAGATTCAAGAGTTACCCTTTTCTCGCCTTCAAGATTTTCAACTTTCTTGTATAATTCAGCAAGCTGTAAATATGTATCAAGGTCAACAGGATTCCATTTAAGGGCCTTGTCATATGATGTGATTGCATCTATGTGCTTATCCATATGCATCTGCGCAAATCCAAGCATTCTATAAAATGCATTTATATTGTAATCTGTATATTCGATTTTGCTAACGTCTTTTTTAAAATATGCATAGTAATATGTCTCAAGGATATGGTTAAAACTAAATACTTTACCTTCTAAACCTTTGTATTGAGACTCAGCCTCAGTGATAAGCTTTTTTAGAACATCTATAGCTTCCTTATAATTCTTATCCTTGATTAATTCCTTTGCCTGACTATACAATTCATCCATACGCTAAATCTCCTTATTTGATTTCAAAATATTCATCACTGCTTATTTCTACAACATTTCCATTCATAATACACCAAATGTCCTGTACATTGGGATTGTAAATTGTTTTGCCATCAACGGATATTTCCAAATTCTTAAGTGCTGCTATGTAAGATGCAATTTCTTTATTAGTAGCATACCAAATATCATTGTGACCGCCAAGCTTATCCAGTATTGTTCGAAAATATCCCCATTTTTCATGGGCATCAATCTCGTAGCTATGTCCCCATACATAGAACAGCATAGGTTTACCCGATTTATCATTTAAAAATGCATCTACATATTCAGATGCATTTTCATAGTGGCATGTTGGATTCCACTCAAGTAAATCCTCTGGAAGTTCGAATTTTCCTGTATCACTGACTGTTCTTGCATACTTTATTCCTGATTGTACAAGAAGTTTTTTAATTCTTTCATCATAGTCGCCAAAAGGATATGAAAACCCTGTCACCAAAGTCTTTGAGCATTTTTCAAGAACTTGTCTGTCACTTAATATCTCATCTAAAACCTCATCATCACTAAGCTTAGTGAGATATGGATGTGTACTTGTATGAGAAGCCACTTCATGTCTGCAATAAAGTGGCTTGATGTCCTTCTTTGGAAGATAGCTTCCAAAATACTCTTCCATGGGACCATCATTCACTTCTAGCATTTTGCCTGAGTTCAAATGAAATGTTCCCTTGACGCGGTATTTGTCAAATATTCTAATTAATTTTCTATCTGCTGTCTTACCATCGTCAAAACTAAAGGTCAGGGCCTTTGTTTTACCAAATGGAAAGCATGGCTGTAATTCGTATTTATCGACCATTATCTACGTGCAAGCTCCTTAGTGATATCTTCCCATGAAACACCTTTTTCAGCCATGAGAACCATTGCATGATATAAGAAATCTGACATTTCGTATTTAATCTCTTCTGGATCAGGATTCTTGGCAGCTATTACTATTTCAGTTGCTTCCTCTCCGACCTTTTTTAGAATTTTATCAATTCCCTTATCGAATAAATAATTAGTATATGAACCTTCTTTAGGATTAGCTTTTCTATCTAATATAACATTGAATACATCTTCAAATACCTTCAATGGATTAGTCTCATCATACTCTTTCTTAACAAGTGTATTGAAGAAACATGTTCTGTTTCCGGTATGGCATGCAGCACCAATCTGCTTAACCTTTGCAAGAATTGTATCATTATCACAGTCAATAGTAAGTGACTTAACATACTGGAAATGTCCTGATGTAAGACCTTTTACCCACAATTCATCTCGGCTTCTGCTATAGTATGTCATTCTTCCTGTTTCTATTGTCTTATTAAATGCTTCCTCATTCATATATGCAAGCATAAGAACTTCATCTGTCTTGTAATCCTGAACAATTACAGGAACATGTCCATCGCTGTTTAATTTAAATTCAGAGAACTGCATAGAACTTTCAAATAAATTAACTGAAGTTCCATTTGCTTTATAGTCAAGCTTAAGTGCCATAATATCAAAATCCTTCTTTGAAAGGGTCTTGTTACTTACACCATAAAGTTCACTATTGTCAATCTTACAATCAATGGCAAGTACTTTTAATTCTGTCTTTGATATATCCACATCTGTAAGTGGTCCATCGGCTATTAAAATATAAGCACCATTTTCTTTGGCTGAATATAAAGCAGTGGCAGCAGTCTTGTCATTTGCCATAACTGCAATTTTATCTTTCCCAAATCTGTCAGATGCTTCTTTAATCATCTCTATATTAGATGGTTTATTCATGTCAAGTACAGCCATTGCTCCACCTGCATAAATGTATTTTTTGACGTCCTCTAATCTCTTAACATTTCCGCCGATAAGCATTGGAACATCAACTGCATCTGCAATTTCTTTCATAATCAGTATATTCTTCTCATGCTCCTCGTCATTCTCAGACATATCCATAACAAGAATTTCATCAGCTCCGTTATCACTGTAGCTTGCACATAACTCTACAGGGTCAAAATTCTCTCCTGCAAAGCTTTTATCAAGAAATGCATATCCATTTTTCAAGTAAATTGCTGGTATAATTTTTACGTATGACACTATGTTACCTAACCTTTCTATCTATAATGACCCTTTAGTAGACAAAATTCCTGTGATTCTCTTATCTACTATAGTAGCCTCATCAAGTGCTTTTGCAAAGGATTTAAACACACCCTCAATAATATGGTGATTGTTGCTTCCTGCAAGCATCTTGATATGTAAATTCATTCCTGTTGAATAAGAAATGGCATAGAAAAATTCCTTTACCATCTCTGTATCAAAATAGCCTAATTTATCTACTGTAAGATCAACATCATATACAAGATATGGTCTGCCAGACAAATCAAGTGCTGTTAAAATAAGTGCCTCATCCATAGGAAGAGTGCATGAGCCATATCGCTTGATAGACTGTTTATCTCCAATAGCCTTCTTAATAGCTTCACCGAGTACAATTCCTGTATCTTCAATTGTATGATGTGAGTCTACATAAAGGTCACCCTTTACCTTACATCTCAAATCAAATAGTCCATGTTTTGCAAAGCTGGTAAGCATATGATCAAAGAAACCAATTCCTGTATCAATCTCAGAGTTACCATTTCCATCAATGTTAATCGACAATTCTATTTCTGTCTCTTTAGTCTTTCTTGTTACTTTTGCCTCTCTAGCCATATGTTACCTCCAAACCTTAATTTTTATTCAAATCTTACTTTAATTGAATTTGCATGTGCTGTCAACTGCTCAGCTTCAGCGAATTTAATGATATCTTCGTGTATTGGTTCAAGTGCTTCCTTAGAAAATGAAATAATACTTGATTTCTTAATGAAATCATCAACGCTAAGTGGTGAAAAGAACTTAGCAGTACCATTTGTTGGAAGTACATGGTTAGGTCCTGCAAAATAATCTCCAAGAGGTTCTGAGCTATATTCTCCAATAAAGATTGCTCCTGCATTTCTAATCTTTGTCATTACATTAAATGGATCCTTTGTAACAATTTCTAAATGCTCTGATGCTATTTCATTTGCTGTTTCAATTGCTGCATCAAGAGATTCTGCCACAAGAATATATCCATAATTTTCAAGGGATTTTTCAAGAATAGCCTTTCTTGATAACTGGCTTACAAATTCATCTACCTGGGCAGATACTTTATTAGCAAGCTCTTCACTTGTTGTTACGAGAATAGCTGATGCCAATTCATCATGTTCTGCCTGAGATAATAAATCAGCAGCTACAAATCTTGCATTGGCAGTCTCATCAGCAAGTACAAGAATTTCACTTGGTCCTGCTATGGAATCGATGCTTACGTGACCATATACGGCCTTCTTAGCAAGTGCTACAAATATATTACCTGGTCCGACAATCTTGTCTACCTTAGGAATTGTTTCTGTTCCATATGCAAGTGCTGCAATAGCCTGAGCTCCACCAACTTTATAAATAGCATCAACACCAGCTTCTTTAGCTGCAACAAGAGTTCCAAAATTAACCTTTCCATCTTTTCCAGGTGGTGTTGTCATAATGATTCTATCAACACCTGCAACCTTTGCAGGAATAATATTCATGAGAACTGATGATGTGGAGTTACCTTTTGTCCAAGTATAGAACCATCAGGCTTACTGTCAAACCAGCTGTACTGCTTTTGTTTCATATGATAATCTCTTATATTTACAAGAGCCTTCTTAATAATATCAACAAGTCCAGTCTTTTCCAGCTCAGCATATGCCTCAGCAATTTCTTCATCTGTTACAAGTATATTTGAAGGATTAAGAACTGCACCATCAAATTTTTTTGTGTATCCAAATACGGCCTCATCGCCCTTTTCCTTAACATCATTTACTATAACACTTACTGTTTCAGCATAGGAATCATAATTGTTTGGGCTTCTCTTTAATAAATCATTTAAAATGTTCTTTTTAGAATTTTCATCAAGTTTTATAATTCTCATATTATACCTCCGTTTTTTTGTTGAGTTTACGTAATATTATTATGTAAACTATATGATATTTTTAAGATCATTTATCAATTTCATAATTCTTTCATTTTCCATTTTCATACTTACCTGGTTAACAACCATTCTTGCTGATAAAGGACAAACCTCTTCAAGAACTTCAAGTCCGTTCTCCTTAAGTGTCGAACCTGTTTCTACTATATCAACGATAACTTCTGATAAGCCAACAAGAGGTGCAAGCTCTACAGAACCGTTAAGCTTAATTATCTCAACTGTCTGATGCTTCCTGTTATAAAAGTAATCCTTTGCAATCTTAGGATACTTGCTGGCTACACGAATCATTTCATGATGTTGTAAGAGCTCCTTTACTGACTTTGGTCCACATACACACATTCTGCACTTTCCAACTCCAAGGTCAAGAACCTCAAATAACTTTCTGCCCTCTTCTAATATTGTATCGCTTCCTACAATACCTATATCAGCTGCACCATACTCTACATATGTAGGTACATCGCTTGCTTTTGCAAGGAAAAATTTAAGCTTTAATTCTTCATTTACAAATATAAGTTTTCTGGTTTTTTCGTCTTTCATTTCTTCACAGGTAATTCCAAGCTGTTCAAATATCTGTAATGCTTTTTTTGCAAGACGTCCCTTAGCTAATGCAAATGTTAAATATCTCATTATATTTTTCCCTCCTTAATTTCATCGAATGTAACGGATTTTCTAACTTCATTTGTGACATTATAATACGTAATCTGTGAGCTTCCTTCCAGCATAAATACAACATTTACGTTGCTTCTTCTACAGTATTCAAGATATTCTTCAAGGTTCTTTCCTGAACGCTTACGAATCATTTCAGTATTGAATCCCTGCTCTCTTAATATTCCGGCAAGTTTAACTGCATTTTTCTGTGCTGAAGGCATATACAATACCATAGTGTTGCTATACTCAACAGGCACGTCTATTTTCTGTCTGCTAAGTGCTGACATAAGTCTGTCTACAATAACAGCAAATCCAATAGCAGGTGCATCTTTTCCAAACTGCTTTAAGAGGTTATCATATCTACCGCCTGTAACAATTGCATCTCCTGTTCCATATGTATAACCTTTAAAAATAATTCCTGTATAGTATTCATACTGTGAAAGCATACCAAGATCAAATGATACATATTTGCTGTATCCATAATCATCAAGTATATTATATAGCTTTTCAAGTCTCTCAATTGCCTTAATGGCACGCTTATTTGTTGTTAAATTCTTAGCAGTTTCAAGCCTTTCAAGTGAACCAAACAGTTCTGGAAATTTCATTAGAACATTCTTAAGTTCATCGGAAATATCAGCTTTGTCCAAAAGCTCTTCTATACCAAAATAATTCTTATTCTCTATCATCTGACGGAGCTCTTCTTCCATCTCATCACTTAATTTAGCTTCATCGATAAGACCTCTGTAGAATTCAACCTGACCAACTTCAACCTGAAATTCCTTAAGACCGGATTTGAGAAGTGAATCAATTACCATTGCAACCATCTCACCGTCAGCATCTGAAGTTGTATCACCAATTAATTCGGCACCAAGTTGTGTAAATTCCTTTAGTTTGCCCTGATATTCATGATTATTAATGAACATATTTCCCTGGTAGCAAAATCTGATAGGCATCTCTTCATCACTGAAGTATTTAGCGGCACTTCTGGCTATTGAAGGAGTCATATCAGGTCTTAATACAAGTGTGTAACCTTCTCTATCAAAAAACTTATACATATTCTTAGAAGCTACACTTCCTCTTTCTTTGTTGAAAATATCAAAAAATTCAAAAGTAGGCGTCTGAATATCTCTGTAACCATAGCTCTTTAAAATATCATGAATCTTATTCTCGATAAATATTTTCTTTGCGCATTCTTCATTGTAAATGTCTCTGACACCCTCTGGTGTATGTAATAATTTTCTATCCATATATATAAATCCTTTCAAAATTGTTTCTAATGCACTTTAGTATATTAAAGTGCTAATTCGCTAATTCGATGTCGTACTAATATGGGATTATACTAAAAAAGCCATATATTGTCAATAATCTATTTCATCAACATATTTAGCAAATGCATCAAGGTAGTGAACCGGTACTCCGGGCTTTGAAACAACACGGTATGTTTTATCAAGCTCTTCATATGTAAAGCTCTTTCTACCGCCATCCATCATTCTGTCATAATATCTTGTTATCTCACCCAGTGGTACATAATACATTTCATCTAAATGTGTGTAATATAGCAGTATAAAGGCTATCCCCTTCTGTTGTTCGAATTCCTTCATGAATTTTATCTGATGTTCATGAACATTATGCATGGGAAATGTATCAACGTTGCATTCCTTTGCATCAAAGCATACCGGAATTCCCTGAACAGCTCCTATGTAATCGACAGTACTCTTCTGCTCAAAATATGCAAGTGTAATATGTCTATTGTTTTTATCTATGTTAATCGGCTTAATAGGTGTGGGAATCTTCTGTATTAGGGCAATTCCCTGTTCTCTATACCTGTCATTGGAAAAATTAATCATCTCCTCAAGGGTTGAACCTCTTAATCCTCTGCTATTCCATGTTCCCATAAAAACTCCTTCGACAAAGCTATATTTCCAAATTCGCCATTAATGACTCTATTCATCATATCATCAGGTTTTGCTGTAAATGTTTTGTTTGATAAATTGCCAAGTCCACCATCGACTTCTTCAAATGTTAACATATATGAATGCAGCAGCTGATATTTAAGCTTATATTTATCTCTAAAATATCTATTAAGCAAAATATTTCCATACTTGGTATCTCCTGCAAGTGGATGACCGAGGGATGCTAAATGAGCTCTAATCTGATGTGTTTTTCCTGTAATCAGTCTCACACATAATAATGTGAATTTTTCATTATGTGCAAGTGGATAATATTGTGTCTCTATGGGCATATAATCATCATTATCTTTGGTATCTGACACACGAACCGTATTATTAGCTTCGTTTTTGTACAAATATCCAGATACCTTAACCGGTTTAGATATAATCTTATCAACAACACAAATATAATACTTATGGATTGTTCTTTCTTTAAACATTTCTGAAAGCTTTTGCAAGCCTTCAAGACTTTTTCCAGCTGTTATCATACCTGATGTATTTCTGTCTAGCCTATTGCATATTGATGGCTTAAATGTCTTGATTGTTTGGTCATTTATTGAGTCAGAATTAATAAGATACTGTATCATTCTATCGTTAATACTATCATCATAAGCCTGTGCCTTCTGAGAAAGCAAACCGGCCGGCTTATTGACAAATAATACGTTGTCATCCTCATACACAATTTCTATATCTACATTCTTTTTTTCAAGCTTTCCCTGGATAACATTTGTAGAAAATTTTTCAAAGGTTTCATCAGCCAGGAAAATCTTAACATTATCATTTAACAATAGCTTTTCTTTTCCATCTGACTTTTTGCCATTCAGCACTATATTCTTTTTTCTAAGCATTTTATAAATAAATGAAGAAGGCGCGTTTCCTAAGAGCTTCATAAGATATTTATCAAATCTCTGGCCGGCTTCATTATTTCCTATTACGTATTCTTTCACAAGAATTTCCTTTCAACTATACACTGTAAGATAATAACAATCTTGAAGTTTCCTCATCATATTTTGAAGGTGTGACATTGCTAAGCTCTCTTACAGCATTCTTAAATTTACTGATATCAGTGAATGATTTTATTGAATTAACTTTGTATTTAGGACTGATAAAGCCCTTAATATATTTGTCTGTGTAGCTTTTGTCTGTTTTCTTGTTCGTTATATAGCACACAATATTTCCACCTTTAACACATGCCATATCAACGTTGCTGACCTTTTCCTGTGCAGTTAAAACCATATCACATACTAAAAATATATCTGTATCTGATACAATTTCACTGATTTCGTTATAATCAGACTGAGTAACGCCTTTATATGGTATTAAAACCATATATATAACTGCCTGCTTGGCGGCAGGAAGTACTGAAAGCACTGCAAAAACTGTAAATATTGTTTTCGTGCTGTTGTATCTTATATATCCGGTAAAGAAAAATACTGCAACCATTATCATAAAAATCAATGTTAATGTAAGCTGAAATATTTTTTTGTAGCGAAGATATCCAAATTCACCTTTATTTACTCTCTTCATAAGCTTAATCCTTCTTAGCATTTAATACGCTAATTATTCCCATTAAAATATGCATAGGAATTATCTTTGTTATAAGATATAACCCTTTCATTCCCAATCCATAAATGGATGTCTGTTTTCTATTTATTGAATCATCCAAAGCTTTGTTGACAACTTCATCACAATCAGCCATAAACATATCCTTATACCAGGCTCTCTTATGTGTCTGTTCTGCCTTACCAAAGAACTCCGTAGCAACCGGTCCGGGACAAACAGCCGTTACAAATACCTGACGGCTTTTAAGCTCCTGATTAAGTGCTCTTGAAAAGCTTAACACATAGGATTTACTTGCTGCATATACTGCGAATCCCGGCTGTGGTAAAAAGGCAGCAGATGATGCAAAGTTGATTATTCTGCTCTTTTTTAGCATATACGGAAGCGTTATTCTTGTGATAGCTGTTAGTGCTTCACAGTTTAGCTGTATCATTCCAACATTATCCTCTGTCGAAATCTCTGAGACATCACCCATTGATCCGTAGCCAGCTGCGTTAACGAGTATCTTAACTCCTGCATGAGAATTTGCTAATAGCTCTTCGTAGCTTTGTATAAATGAAGCATCTGATAAATCACCTGCTAATATAACACATTTTGTATCTATGTCATTAACATATTCTTCCATTCTTTCTTTTCTTCTGGCAATAAGCCAAATTTCATCTATAGCTTCAAATCTATCACTAATCTGTATTACCATCTCTCTTCCCATACCGGAAGATGCTCCTGTTATGACTGCTATTTTTTTCAACTAAAAACACCTCTATTTCTTTTTATGAACATTTCTTATTGTCTTCTTTTTCTGTGGCTTTTGTTTTGATTTATCACCCTGTGGTTTACCATTTGATGATGGCTTTCTGTAGTAATTATTCTGTCCATATAAACCCTTTTCTCCAGCCATTCTTCGTGGTCTGATAAGACAATGCTTATCAAATCCAATAAGGTCCTGTCTTCCTTCCTTTACAAGTGCTTCATGAACAAGTTCATAATTCTTTGGATTTCTATATTGTATAAGAGCTCTCTGCATTGCTTTTTCGTGAGGATTAACAGGAACATATACCTCTTCCATTGTACGTGGATCGTAGCCTGTGTAATACATGCACGTTGAAATTGTTGAAGGTGTTGGATAAAAATCCTGAACCTGTTCCGGCATATATCCTATATCTCTTAAGTATTCAGCAAGTTCAACTGCTTCCTTCAGCGTAGAGCCTGGATGAGAAGACATAAGATAAGGCACAACAAATTGTTTTTTACCCATCTGCTGATTAAGCTTCTTATACTTAGTAATAAATCTTTCATACACTGCATTTTCAGGCTTGCCCATCTTCTGAAGTACGGCATCAGAAATATGTTCTGGTGCAACCTTTAACTGTCCACTTATATGGTGCTCAACCAGCTCCCTCATAAATGTATCGTCGGGATCATTTATTAAATAATCAAATCGAATTCCGGAACGAATAAATACCTTTTTAACCTTTGGAAGTTCTCTAAGCTTACGAAGTAATGACAAATAATCCTTGTGATCAACTATAAGATTCTTACATGGTTTAGGGAAAAGACACTGCTTGTTCGGACATACGCCCTTTGTTAGCTGTTTCTCACATGAAGTATGTCTAAAATTAGCTGTTGGACCACCAACATCATGAATGTATCCTTTAAAATCTTTATCCTGAGTTATAATCTTTGCCTCATCAATTATTGACTCATGACTTCTTGTCTGAATAATTCGTCCCTGATGGAATGTAAGAGCACAAAAGCTACATCCGCCAAAGCATCCTCTATTACTTACAAGACTGTATTTTATTTCTGATATTGCAGGAACTCCTCCTGCTTCCTCATATGAAGGATGATAATTTCTCATATATGGAAGAGCATATACATCATCCATTTCTTCAACTGAAAGAGGCTTCTGTGGTGGATTCTGAACAACATACATTGTATCTGTGTACTTTTCATATAATCTCTTTGCCACAAATGGATCTGTGTTGCAATACTGTGTGTAAAAGCTCCTTGCATATGTCTTTTTATCTGCCTTTAGCGCTTTATATTCAGGAAGCTCAATTGCGTCGTATACACTATCCAAATTCTTCGTCTTATAAACAGTTCCATCAATAAATGTAATATCATTAATATTGATTCCCGACTGGAGCGCTTCTGCAATCTCAATAATTGAACGCTCTCCCATTCCATAAGAGATAAGATTCGCTCCCGAATCAAGAAGTATTGATCTCTTAAGTGAATTTGACCAGTAATCGTAATGTGCTAGTCTTCTAAGACTTGCTTCTATTCCACCAATAATTATAGGTGCATCCTTATATTTCTGACGAATAAGATTACAGTATACAATAGTTGCATTATCTGGTCTTTTTCCAATAACACCACCTGGTGTAAATGCATCTGTCTGTCTTCTTTTCTTGGAAACAGAGTAATGGTTAACCATTGAATCCATATTGCCGGCCATAACCAAAAATCCAAGTCTTGGTGTTCCATACTCCATAATAGACTCAACATTTTTCCAATCCGGCTGTGAAATTATTCCAACTCTGTATCCTTTTGATTCAAGTATCCTGCTAATAATTGCATGTCCAAAAGATGGGTGGTCCACATATGCATCTCCAATGACATACACAAAATCAACGTAGTCCCATCCTCTTTTTTTCATATCGTCAGCATTAATCGGTAAGTATTCATTCATTATTATTTCTCCATTCAGGATAATTATTTAAGTAAATTTATTTCATCATTGCTTAGTGGTCTATATTCCCCGGGGCTTAGACTATCATCTAATGTAAGTTCGCCCATTGATACTCTCTTAAGATAAATAACCTTATTATCTACAGCCTCAAACATTCGCTTAACCTGATGGAATTTTCCCTCATAAATTGTAAGCATGGCTGATTTATCCGATATTATCTCAAAAATAGCCGGTGAAGTCGTGAAATTCTCTTCAAGCTTAACACCAGCCTTAAAAATCTCTGTATATTCAGGTAAAATGTTCTTGTCCAGTTCAACATAATATGTCTTAGGTATATGCTTTCGCGGCGATAGCAATGAGTGTGCCAAATCACCATCATTGGTTATCAATAGCAATCCTTCGGTGTCCTTATCCAGTCGTCCTAAAGGAAATAAATCCTTTCTTGATGAGGCAATTAAGTCCATAACGGTCTTATCTTTCTTGTCCTCAGTTGCGGTAATAACATTTCCCGGCTTATTGAGCATATAATATTCGAACTGAACATAGGAAACGCTTTTTCCCATACATATAACTGTGTCCTGGTCACTAACCTTAAATCCGGGATCTTTGACCGGATTATCATTGATGGCTACATTGCCTCTTTTAATCATAATCTTAACTTCGGCTCTCGAGCCTACACTCATATCTGCTAAATATTTATCAAGTCTTATATTCTTCATTATTGTAATCCCTGGGCTCTGTAGCCTTCTGCTATAATATCCAGCTCTTCACTAAATCTTTCAAGCTGTTCTAAATCGCTTCCCATGTATATCTTATAAAATTCATCCTGAATCTTAACAATTTCGCGCTTATTGGCAACCTTATACAGATTCTGTATGGTGTTCAGTATCTCAGCAACTACATTGGCCTTCAGCTGAAAATAATTCTGCGAATCTATAATCTCTGTTCGAATCATCGACATTTCCGTATCGAGATTGATAATGGCCTCTGAAGCGCCCCTAAGTCTCTCTCTTACATTCTCCGGCATATTCTGTCTGTACTTATACTGGAGTGAATGTTCGATTGTAGCCCAAAAATTCATAGCCATTGTTCTAATCTGTATCTCTACCTTGATGCGCTTGTTGCCATCTAAAGTCTGAACATTGTAATATACAATCATATGATAGCTTCGATATCCGCTTTCCTTCATATTCTTGACATAGTCCTTCTCAGACTTAATCTCCATATCGCCTCTGTTCTTTATCAGTTCGACAACCTTCTCAATATCCTCCACGAACTGACAAATAATACGAATACCTGCTATATCCTCTATCTTCTCATCAATATCCTCAAATGCAATCTTCTTCTTCTGCATCTTCTCAAGTATACTGGATATCTTCTTAACTCTTCCGGCAACCTGTTCTATTGGTGAATATATTCCTGCTTCTTTATGTTCCTGTGCTATAAATTTAAATTTAACTAAAAGCTCATCAACTGCAAGCTGATATGGACTTAATTTTTCTCTCCATAACTGTATTTCCATGCGAGCACCCCTTTCAATGCATTCTAATCCATTATACCACAATATCGACTAAATAGCTAATAATCATAGACAATTTTTGTGTCTTCAATTCTTTTCAAAAAATAAAAAGGGTTAATACTTAATTCACCATATTCGCTATCATTTATATAAATACCAAAATGTAAATGCACATCAAAGTTACCAACTGTGCCTTCCACCTTGCTATACCCCGAATCCCCCATATATCCCAACAATTGACCACGCTTTACCTTGGTGCCCTCTTTAATTCCTTCTTCATAGGCATACATATGGGCATAATACGCATACACTCCATGCTCACTTCTAATTCCAAGCCTATATCCGCCTAATTCCAGCCACCCAATCTGTTCAATTGTTCCATCGCAGCATGCCACTAAGGGATAATAGCCACGCTTATTTATTTTTCACATTATATCGGTACCCTCATGGACTCTGTTTCCTCCATAGCTTCGACTAAAATTCCATGAGTTATCGTATGATACAAATGGGCTTTTATCAGAATACGCCACCGGAAACACTTTAAAATCTTTTATTACTGCATCAACATATTTTTCTAGATATTTAACAGTTCTTTTGTCTGTTTTATTATCTCCAATTATTTCATTGACCATTGCAGCTGTAGTTTTGTCAAATGTAGTTTCCATATTCATAGCTCTAATTTCCATAGACTGCATATCAATGAACTTATCACTGTCATCATCCTTCTTAAGGTTTGATAAAAGAAAGCCATTAAAGATACACAGCAGCAATAAGATTACTATATATTTTCTATAATACAAAAAATCCACCCCCTACAAATATATGTAGGGAATGGATGTCTATTACTATTATTCAATTTCAGGTGAATCTATAGTTATTCGGCCTCTGCCATTCTTTTTAGACGAGTACATTGATAAATCAGCTCTGTTAAGAAGCTCATTAATATTGCTGCATACATCAGGATATGATGTAATACCAATGCTGACATTAATTTTAACAGTCTGTCCATCACATATAAATTCATGCTCTTTAATCTCATCATGCATCTGCTTGATAAGCATATATACTTCCTGTGTTTTCTTATCAAAAAATGATATAACAAATTCTTCGCCGCCGTATCTTACAGCAAATCCATCATATTTTTTTGCATATTCTCCAGCTATTTTACCACAATATTTTATAACCTTGTCACCAAATATATGACCATAATTATCATTAACAACCTTAAATCTATCTATATCGAATAACACAACAGTCATATCTTTTTTCTCAGTAACTGCCTTATGTATAAATTCAGGAAAAATAGAGTTGAAATATCTTCTGTTATAAATAGTTGTAAGTGCATCCTTCGTGGCCATATCCTGAACCTTTGAATACATAAATGCATTGCGCAGAGCAAGAATTATCTGCTCAACTATTGTCTCATAAAAGGAAATATTTTCTTTGAAATATCCGTAAGAATTCTTTCCTGCTACAAGTACACCGGTTGTATTTTTCTGAACACTCATTGGGTAAATTAACAGGGACCCTATGTTGGAGCCAATTAAGAAATCATATTTGCTATCAGGAACTTTGTTATCCGTAACATATGTAGCATTTGGTAAAATGCCATACATTTTAATGAATTCACTATCCCTTATGGACTGTGTAACATTGCTTCCAAGTGCACTATCTTTGGTAGAATTAACACTGCATAGAATTTCTTCCGATTCATCTATGCTATCATTCTGTCTGATAATTACTGCACACAAATCAAGATTAAGATGTTCAATCATTCCCTTTGTAATAAATTCTATAATTTTATGATAATCCAACTCACTGTTGATATGTTTTACAAGCATATGCTGCATTTTCATTTCAGTATTACTTCTCATAATTGTTGTATTGGCAATTTCAAGCTGAACCTTCTGCTTGCTTAGCTGTTCATTGGCCCTTACAAGCTTCGACTGATAAAGCTTAAGATTATTCGACTCTTCTTTCGAGTTAATTGTCATTCGTTCCTGCCTAAATAATTTCTCAAAGAATTCCTTAAGCACCTCAGAAATTCTTTTGAGTACGCTGAAGAACATTCCAATTATTGCAACTATAAACATTAGTACAAGCAAAACATCAGAACTTGCAATGTCTTCACTTAATGCGTATTTCAAAAGAACAATTGTTGTAAGGGGTATAACCATCTCAGCAACTGCATTTATCTGATAATACACCTCAGTTACATCAAACATAAACATGTGCTCTATACATATTATACAGTAAAGGATAGACATTATTAGAAATACCATCGCAATAACAAATAGTTTCTTGTCATCCTCTTCTCCACCAGCAAGGGCTTGTTCACGTCCACTTACCATGCATATTGCAATGGATGTACAAATAATAATTCTTGAAATTTTTATAAGGAGAATACTTCCAAAATATCCAACTCTGCCAAGTAAATAATCTGCTAAAAGTAGTAAAACAACAATAAATCCTAATATATATGATAATTTTGAAATTCCTGAGCCAAATATAGAAAGAAATATGTAAAACAACAACATCAGAATAGCAATTATAAAATTAGTTCTTGAAAATCTGACTTGAAGATTTAGTGAATCTTTCTTTTCATCCATTGCTATTACCTCCAGTATAATTCAATAATATCACTATCTGTTATATCATCAGTAAATTCACATGTATTACCATTAATCGTTTTTACAAGCTCCTTCACAGCTGCCTGGCTCATATCAAACGGGTATACATCCAATATATCTACAAATATATATGATTCTTTTCCAGTTAGAGTTAACGCACTGCCATTGACTGTTATAATAATTGAATTCGATGTCTTTGTGCTATTATTTGTAGGTGTTTCAGTTGATGCGGATACTTTTTCATCATCCAATTCCTGTTCAGGCTGTACATCTTCAGCGTCTTCAGCATCTTCAATTCTCACAGTAAAGTTATCGTATACGCTATCATCTAAGCCGGCAAGTGTATTATTCAGATAAATATCTTTATCCGCTATATTAATATCCATAAATTCCATTAGCTGAGAAATCGTATAGTAATCAAGAATCTTTATGTCATCATTTTCCATAATCTCATATGTACCAGGTCTCAATTCACCATTTACCTGAGCAAATCTAGGACAAATAACTATCTGGTTATTAACAACAACTCTAATGTCACTCTTATATTCCGGAATCTGTTCGATTCTCATGGTTGCTGATTCACCCTCAGTAGATTCTACTATAACAATCTTGTCATTTTTCTTAATTATTGTATTAATATTAGCATTATCGCCATTAACAGTAATTGTTGCCGGCTCTCCCATAACTCCTCTAACCATACGCTTATTGCCATCTACATAGTAATTGAGTTCCTTGCCTCGTTTTGGGAATAATCCTTCATTCGGAAATCCAATCTGCATAGCAGCATCAATAACTGTAAGCTTGTCGTTATCATACATTTTAATACGCTGATCGTTAATATTTACGAAAATAAAATTGTTTTTCTGATTATAAAAATTAAGACATATTCCTATAGGTGTAACAAGAAGTGGATCCTTTTTGATTCCTTCCTGAAGAAAATCAACTTCTCCAAGAACTTCCTCTCCTCTTAATGCAACTCGTTCCTGTGGGAGATCAAGATATTTCGCAATTCCTGAAACAAATCCACGGGCTTTGCCACCACCGCCTACTACAAATACAGCACTTACGCTTTTTCCACCATTAAGTTCCTTAATCTTATCAGCTATCTCATGGGTAATGCTGTCTACTGTATCTGCATATGCAGCATTAACATCCTCTGACATTACCTTTTGCTTAAGTCCCATTATATCTTTAAACGTAACAGACTTCTTCTTATATGCAGCTCTCTTAATAGTCTCAGCGTTGTTAAAATCAACCAAATAATTAGATACCAATGATTCCGTAATCTCATCGCCGGCACGTGGAATCATTCCATATGCAATGATACTTCCATCCTTAGTAATCGATATATCGGAAGTTCCAGCTCCAACATCAACAAGGGCTATGTTGAGAAGTCTGTAATTCTCAGGAATTGCAATATTAATAGCAGCAATTGGCTCCAATGTAAGATTAGCAACTGATAAGTCTGCTCCATTAACTGCAGAATATAATCCGTCTACAACTTCTTCAGGAAGAAAAGTAACAAGCACATCAGCTGATATGGTCTTGCCCTTATGTCCTTCCAAATTACCAATTACATAGTCATTAAGGTAATACTTAATAACTGTATATCCTACACAATAGAACTTAATGCCCGTGTCTTTTCTTCTTATATCATCATAAGCCTTTTCAACTCCGAGTAAATCAAGGGCATATATATGTTCTCCTGTAATTGTTGTCTCTTCACCTATCTCATAATTAACATGAACGGTCTCTGTCTTAAGAACACGTCCGGCAGCAGCAATACATACTTCACTTAAAGGTTTGCCAACCTGCATTTCAAGTTCCTTCTTAACCTTGTCAATAGTTGCTGTAACCTGTCCAATATCGTGAATCTGTCCGTCAAGCATTGCTCTTGTCTCATGTTCCTTAACATAATGTGCAATTACTTTAAACCTGTTTCTCTCAAGGTAGCCAACAGATCCAACTATACTTCTTGTTCCTATATCAAGCCCGAATACCAATTGTTCACTCATAAATACAAAATACCTCTTCTTTTTCGTAAACTATACATTTAGGATACCACAAAAGCCCCTAAAACTCTACTATTTTTTCTATTTGTCTGCCGGTTTCATCAATAGTTGAACTATTATCAATAAATATGTCTGTTTTTTCTCTAAATTTTTTATCTGAAAGTTGATTGCCCATAATCTCATTTATCTTTTCATCAGTGTATCCACGACTCTTTTTGAGTCGTTCTCTTCTTACATTTTCATCTGCATAAATATACCAAATACTGTCACATACATCTCTGTATCCTGCTTCTAATAGCAATGCTGCCTCAATAAGAAAGTTTTCGTTTGGTTTTGCATTTGTAACAATATCATTTATATACTTTCTAACTCCCGGATGAATCAGACTATTTAAAAATTCCAGTTCACTGTTGTCATTAAACACAATATTACCAAGTAATTTTCTGTCAATATTTTGATTACCATCAAGTATACCTGTGCCAAAATGTTCTACAATTTCTCTGTATACTTCCTGACCTTTTTCCATTAACATATGACCAATTTTATCGGCTTCCAAAGGTACAAATCCATATTTTTCATTCATTAATTTCATAACGCTTGATTTGCCGCATCCAACTCCGCCAGTTATTCCAATTACCATATTGCCTCCGTACTAATGAATTAATGTGCTTCAAGCCAATTACTGCCGGTTTCCATTCCAACCTCAAGTGTAACGCTTAGCTTTGCAGCATTTTTCATTTCTCTTTCAACTATTGCTTTAACCTTATCTACCTCATTATGTGGTGCCTCGATGAGAAGCTCATCATGCACTGTAAGTATTAACCTTGATGCAAGCTTAGCTTTTCTGAGTTCTCTGTAAACATTAATCATTGCTATTTTTATAATGTCGGCAGCAGTCCCCTGTATTGGTGAATTCATTGCAATACGTTCACCAAATTGTCTCTGCATAAAATTAGATGAGGACAGCTCTGGAATAGGTCTCTTACGTCCAAACATTGTTGTCACATATCCATTTTTCTTAGCCTCTTCAACTGTATTATCAAGGAAAGATTTTATTCCTGGATATGTTTCAAAATACTGGTTAATATACTCTGCTGCCTCCTTACGACTTATGCTCAAATCCTGGCTCAGCCCAAATGAACTGATACCATATACAATTCCAAAGTTAACTGCCTTTGCATTTCTTCTCTGGGTATCTGTTACCTCATCAAATGGTGTGTTAAATACTTTAGATGCTGTAATTCTATGGATATCCTGGGCTGACTTATAGGCATCAATAAGATTTTCGTCACCGGAAATGTGCGCCAGAACCCTAAGCTCTATCTGTGAATAATCTGCATCAACAAATTCATACCCTTCTTCAGGTATAAATACTTTTCTTATCATTTTACCCATTTCCATTCGGATTGGTATGTTTTGAAGATTTGGCTCGGTACTGCTTATTCTTCCTGTGGCTGTAATTGTCTGATTGAATTTTCCATGAATTCGACCATCCTCTTTAATAAATACGGCAAGTCCATCTGCATATGTCGATTTTAGCTTTGTAAGCTGTCTATATTCAAGTATTTCTCTTATTACAGGATACTCAGGTGCAAGTTTTTCAAGTATATCTGCCGATGTCGAATAGCCTGTTTTTGTCTTTTTACCACCTTTTAGCTGCATTTTACCAAATAATATTTCTCCAAGCTGCTTAGGAGAATTAATATTGAACTGCTCACCGACTGATTCATAAATACTCTGCTCTATCTGTGCTATTTTTTTGCCCAGCATATCGCTATATTTCTTTAGTTCATCTCCATCTACTTTAACTCCATATTCTTCCATTGAGTGAAGAACAAATAAAGTTGGCATCTCAATTTCGGTGTATAGTTCAATCATATTTTCAGCCTTTAATCTGCTGATAAGTGTATCAAATGATGCATATGCTATATACGCTCCATAACATACGGTTTTTATAAACTCTTCCCTTGTTAATTCCCAAGCATTTGAATAAGTATTCTTACCAAGCAATTCTGTCTTTGAAGGTGCAAGCATATCCATATAATCCCTTGAAATATCATCATAATTATAAGTATCTTTCAGTGGATTCAAGAGATATCCTGCGATAGCAGCATCATATATATTCTGATTGTACTGTAATTTAAATAAATGTAGTGCATCCTTAAGATTTATGAATATAGATTCAATATCTGCATTTACAATTAAATTAACTTTATCAATGAGATATTCTGATGATATAAATCCCTCTACAGGTATATATTTTATCTTTTCTTCGCTATAAGCAATTGATAAACCGATTAATTCACCATTATCTATAACAGGGAAAAATCCCACTCTTTTTTGTTTTAATGCTTCGGCAAATATACTTTCTACCTGACTAAAATCACTTTCGCACACAAATATTTTTTCAATGTCATTTCCTTTTTGCTCATTAATCTCGAATTTGGATAGAATACTTTTAAATTCCAGTGATTTCATTAAGTTAAATGCTTCATTATTGAACATATCATCAATAACCGCTTCATCAATTGATACTTCCACAGGTGACTCCACATTGATTGTTGCCAGCTCACGGCTAAGTATCGCCTGATTCTTATGCTCTATAAGAAGATTTCTGATTCTTTCAGGCTTTACCTCATCAATATGTTCATATACTCCATCTAAAGATCCATATGCGCTGATGAGCTTGGTTGCTGTCTTCTCGCCAATTGATGGCACTCCTGGGATATTATCAGATGTATCACCCATAAGTGCTTTTACATCAATAAATGCTGTCGGAGACACAAGGTATTTCTCCGCAACCTGTTCCGGATAGTAATTCTCTATTTCGGTAACACCTTTCTTGGTCTTTGGAATTCTAATAAGTACATGTTCCATTGCAAGCTGAAGTAAATCTCTATCTCCTGAAACAACTGTAACTTCGTATCCTTCCTTTGCACCTCTTCTTGAAAGTGTTCCAATAACATCATCGGCTTCATAACCAGGAAGCATTGCCATTGTTATATTCATAGTCTGAAGAACTTTCTGTAACAGTGGAACCTGTTCTCTAAGTTCCTCTGGCATTGGTTTTCTAGTACCCTTATATGCCTCGAACATCTTATGTCTGAATGTTGGCTGTTTTACATCGAATGCAACGATGACCTTGTCCGCTTTTTCCTCATCAAGAATCTTAAATAATATATTCAAGAATCCATATACTGCATTTGTGTGAAGTCCGGCTGAATTTGTAAGATCCGGTACTCCGTAAAATGCTCTGTTAATAATACTATGTCCATCTATTAATACTAATTTCTTCATAATTCCTCCATAATTAAAGTCTATGTCCTACATAAAAATATTCCATAATCTGATACCTACGCAGCAGGCAAGAATTATCTGCGCTACCACACTGACAACGCCTCCAATAATCCTCATCTTAAAAGCTGTATAAATATGTTCTTCGTATTCTTTTATCTTTTCCTGTAATTCACCTTTTAAATCAAAAGATGCGCCTGCATCTTTTTCAAGCTTATCCAAACCTTCAAATAGCATATAATATATTTCGAGCTCATCAAAGCATTCTTCGCATTCCTTAGAATGTGTTATGAACGCCTCAATTTCTTCATCTTCTATTGTATCATTTATAAATGCCGGTATAAGCTTTTGAAATTCTCTGCAGTTCATATCTACCTCCAAAATTTCCTCTTGCATCATAATCACATTACATTATATCATATTATAAAAAATATGGTTGACATTTCTTATCTCCAATGATAAAATTTTACAGGTACGCAGGAATGGCGGAATGGCAGACGCATCAGACTCAAAATCTGACGTGGGCAACCACGTGTGGGTTCAAGTCCCATTTCCTGCATTGGTTGAGAAATCTCTGAAACCCTTGATTTAACTGGGTTTTGGAGGTTTTTTATTTTTGCTAAAATCCTTAAAAAAGGTTACACTTGGTTACTTTCGGGTTACACTTTGGTAATACTGACGTTCAAAGGCATTCTGACATTTTTATATACAAAAACAGCACCTGCCTTTCGGTAAGTGCCAAACGTTATTGTATATTACTTATTTAATATATTTGAAATTAAACTTAATTTGAAAAGTCCTTTTTTAGGATATAGACCTAACGCAAGCTTCTCTTCATCTGTAAAATGTAATTTTTCTTTTTTGCGTTTCGTTTTTACAACTTTAATATTCCCTGTAGGAGTATTCATAAATTTGACATAATCAAATCCACAATGAGGACATATTTTTGTATTCATATCTAATTTTTTACTACATTGTAAGCAAAATTTTATTGCCATATCAATCACTCCTAACTTTTTTCTTTAGTATATTCTTTTGATTTCACAAAATCAAGTGTTTTTATCATACCATTCGCCAATCCAATAAATGAATGTAATGCCTCTATAGCTTTTTTAAAGAAATTTGAAATTGTTCCAAAAATATGAGATAATGTTCTAAGTTTCAACATCGAAACAATTATTGATTAAGAAGAAGGATTTGTCATGGCCGATACAATTATTTTCCATATAGATGTTAATAATGCCTTCCTTAGCTGGGAGGCTATATATAGACTTAAAGAATTGCATGAAACAGTTGATATCCGAACAATACCTGCTGTTATTGGAGGTAATGAAGAAACTCGTCATGGAATTGTACTGGCAAAGTCACCTCTGGCAAAATCTTGTGGAATAATAACTGGCGAACCTTTATCAAAAGCACGTCAGAAATGTTCCAATATATCTGTATTTTCTCCCAACTTTAAGATATATACTATGTACTCGCATGACTTTATGGAATTATTAAAGGAGTACGCTCCTGTTGTCGATCAGTTTAGCATCGATGAAGCATTTTGTGATATGACCGGAACGAGTCTTTTATATGGAGATATGGTAGAATTTGCTCATAAGCTTAAAGATATTATCAAAAATGAACTTGGATTTACTGTTAATATTGGAATATCAACAAACAAATTATTAGCTAAAATGGCATCAGACTTTCAAAAGCCTGATAAAGTACATACTCTTTTTCCATCAGAAATAGCAGACAAACTTTGGAAATTGCCTGTAAACGATTTATTGTTTGTTGGTCATTCATCAGCTGCCAAGCTTAATAATATTGGATTGTTTACGATTGGAGATTTAGCTCACTGTGATAAATCAATATTGAATTATCATTTTGGTAAACATGGAGACATGATGTGGAATTATGCTAACGGTCTTGATGATTCAGTATTGTCGATTGAAAAGGGTTCTAACAAAGGATACGGAAATTCTATTACCATTCAATATGATGTCACAGATGCTGATACTGCTAAAATGATACTTCTCTCATTATGCGAAACAGTAGGTGCAAGATTAAGATATGATAATGTATTTATTAGTGTTGTAAGCATAACTATTGTTGACAGTAATTTTCATCACCATTCAAAGCAATGTTCACTTGAGTCAACAACTAATGTAACTGCTGAAATATATAACTATGCATGTGAATTATTTGACATTTGCTGGAACAACGCTCCTATAAGACTTCTCGGAGTAAGTACTGCCAAAGCATCCACTGAAAAATATTCCCAATACAACTTATTTGATAAAGATAAATATGAGAAATTACAGAAACTTGATTCTACTATAGATAATATAAGGAGCCGTTATGGTAACGACTCCGTAAAACGCGCTAGATTTATTGATTCCGAGCATAAACATATGACAGGTAAATCAAAATAATTATTTGTGTGATTCTCTCTCAAGTTTGGAATATATGCATCCGCAATAATCCTGTCTGTATAGCTCATATTCCTTTGAAAGCTCTACTGATCTTTTATATCCATTTCTTTTCTTGAAATCAGATATAAGATATTTTACTCCATATTCTTGCTGCAGCATTTGACCTATTTCATTTAGTTTGGATGCATTTTTCATAGGACTTATTGACAATGTGGTTGTAAAATAGTCATAGCCATTGTCCTTTGCATATTGTGCAGCCTGTCTCAAACGAAGTTCATAACATATAAAGCATCTCTCGCCACCCTCTAAATCCTTTTCATAACCTTTAATTACGCTATGAAAATCATCTGGTGTATATTCTGTTGGAATAAATGAAATCGGATTCTTAACAGGTAAATTATCAATTAATTTCTTCTGTTCTGAAATTCTATACATATATTCTTCTTCAGGAAAAATATTAGGGTTATAATATACCACTGTAATCGAAAAATACTGCGATAAATATTCTAGTACATAGCTGCTACAAGGAGCGCAGCAACTATGTATAAGTAGCTTGGGTACTATATTTGATTGGACAATATTGTCTATTGTTTTATCTAATTCTTTTTGGTAATTTACATTCATTTTTTCTTACTATTCTTAACTTCCTTAATTCTATTTTCCAGTGCATCTATAACGCTTTCAAGCACTTTAATTCTGGCATAATACTTGTTATTACCTTCAACAATTATCCAAGGCGCGTATGTGGTAGATGTTCTAACTATCATCTCGTCAATTGCTTCTTCGTACTCGTCCCATTTTGCACGATTTCTCCAATCTTCATCAGTGATTTTCCATTGCTTTAATGGGTTTTCCTGACGTTCCTTAAATCGTTTTTCCTGCTCATCCTTGTCGATGTGCATAAAGAACTTAAGTACAACTGCACCTGCATTATAGAATTGAGCTTCCATATCATTCATCTCCTGATATGCTCTCTTCCATTCCTTCTCGCTGCAAAATCCTTCTATTCTTTCTACCATTACACGTCCATACCAGGATCTGTCAAATATTGCAATATGACCATTCTTAGGTACATTTTTCCAAAATCTCCATAGATAATGATGTGCTTTTTCCTCGTCATTAGGTGATGCAACCGGATTAACTACGTAACCTCTTGGGTCAAGTGCCCCAGTAAGTCTCTTGATTGCTCCACCTTTACCACCAGCATCCCAGCCTTCAAATGCAAGAACTACCGGTATTCTATACTTATAGATATCGTTGTGAAGCTTGGATAATTTCTTTTGGAGCTTCACTAATTGTACTTTATAATCTTCCTTACTCAACTCTACTGATGGATTAACACCTTGAAGCACTCTTGTTCTAAGTGAATCAGTTACCTTTACTGACTCTTTTTTCTCAGTTGACGTATTGTTCTGCTTATTGTTAATTGCCTGCTCCATTGCCTGTGTTACTATTTCCATAACCTTTGCAGACGCATATTCACGATCTGTTGCTTCAACTATATTCCAAGGTGCATAATCTGTATCAGTTGCCTCAAGCATCTCGTCATTCATTGCAAAATAAGTGTCATATTCCTTATTACGCTTGATATCTTCTTTTGAAACACGCCATTTTGTTGTGCTGTTTTCTAGTAATTTACCAAATCTTTTCTTCTGTTCTTTCTTAGAAATAACACAGCACAATTTGATAATAAGCATGCCATCATCAGATAACAGTCTCTCAAAAGAACATATCTCTGAATAAGCTTCATATACTTTGTTCTCTGGTGTTATTCCGTCAAACCTGTCAGCAAGAACAAGTCGATACCAGCTTCTGTCAAATATTGCTATTCTTCCGTATTCAGGGAGCTTTGTAAAGAATCTCCATAAAAATGGATGCATCTGCTCCTCCAGATTAGACGTTGCTGTTGTGTACACCTTGAATCCTCTTGGATCAAGTGGTTCAATGAGCTTGTTAATTAAAGTTCCTTTACCGGCTGCGCCCATACCTTCAAACACAACCATTACCGGAATTCCCAATTCCTTACATTTTCTCTGAGCCAATGCAAGCCTTGGCTGTAAATTCTCCATTAAAGACTTGTATTCCTTCTTCCCCATGTTCTTGTCAAGTTCTACCTTCTCCAACATAATATAACCAGTCCTTTGCATTATTCACTATATTAAAAGTATTTCTTACTTCCCCAAAGATTACTCTTCTTAAGGTCAAGATATTCATTATAAGCCTTCTCAAGAATCTGCTTCTCATTGGAAAACTTGAGTAAATGATAAGCCTCATAGAACTTATAGTATCCTGAATCCAAAAAGTATTCTTCCCTTTGTGGTTTACTGTAATAGCTGTCTGCCATCATCAAATACCAATGAACGTCCTTCTCAACCACATCCTGTGGTGTTATGAACGAATATTGACTCTTACCAATGTATTTAATAATTGACGCACTAACACCCGTCTCCTCGCGAACTTCTCTAAGGGCTGTTTCCTTATATTCTTCGCCTTCTTCAACGGTTCCCTTAGGCAATACCCAGCCTTCGTACTTATTCTTATAATTCTTGTACAATACTAAAATCTTGCCACGAAATATTACCACACCGCCACAGCTCGTTGCTTCAATCATTGCAATTCCTCCTGTTAATAAGGTGTGTCTTAAAGACTAAATAAAGTATACATCAATTATTTGGTCAGTGCAAGGCTCTATTCACTAAAATATGTGTCAAATACTGTCTTGGCGGCCGGAACTGCCCAAGTGCTTCCAGGTGGCATATTTTCCATCAATACGCAAATTGCAAGCTTTTTGCCCTCATGTTCTGCGTATCCAACAAACCATGAATGAGCATTATCGCCTGAATCAATTTCTGCCGTTCCTGTTTTTCCGTAGGCGTCATATAGCGAGTTTTGCAGCTTTGTTCCTGTACCATATGCCACAACACCGCTCATAGCCTCCTTAAGAAGCTCCACCTCATCATCCGCAAATATTTTTCCATATTTTACAGGAGAGTATTTTTTCACCTTGAATCCATTATGGTTCTCAATATAGGTCACCAAATATGGTTCCATAACAACACCGTCATTTGCAATCGCTGAAGCTATAATTGCCATATGAAGAGGTGATACCTGCGTTTTTCCCTGACCAATAACTGTTTGCATTATATCAAATGTCGTTGAATCAGCATCAAGAGAAAATCTGCTTGGCTTATACTCCAGCTTAGTTGGTAAATCTCCGTTGAAAAATAATTCGCTGCACATTGCAGAATATTTACTTACATCCAATTCTGTGCCTATATTAATAAATGAACTGTTGCATGAATAAGCAAAGGATTTAAATAAGTCTACGGTTCCATGGTTGTGTCCATTGTAGCAGCTCACTGAATTATTTCCGATAGTAATTCTACCATTACAGTAATATGAGTAGTCTCTAAAATTCTTATTTTCTCTTATATACTCCAAAAATGTAAATATCTTAAAGGTTGACCCAGGAGTATAAATACCATTTGTTGCTCTATTTAGAAGACATGAATTGCCATCTTCACTTGTTATTGCATCCCACTGTTCATCAATTAAGTTTGGATCAAAGTCTGGTTTTGATACCATTGCATATATTTTTCCAGTCTCAGGGTCAAGTGCAATTACAGCGCCATCGTTATCCCCCAGTGCCTCATATGCCACCTGCTGAAGATTAGTCTTCACTGTAGTAACCACGTTATTTCCATCTGTCTTTTCATCCTTGAATTCATTGCTGATTTTCTCGACAATGTTTACGTCAGCCGCCAGCAGATTATAATCACTGCTTAGCTCAATTCCAGACTTACCATGAGTTGCAATACCTACTGCATGGCTAAATACATTACCATATGGGTACACTCTTTTTTCATTACCTTCAGAATCAGTCTCTGTTTTTGCAAGAATTTCCCCATCCTCAGTCTGGATATTTCCTCGTTTTACTATGCTCTCAAACACTTCCTGCCTCTTATTGTATGTGTTGTTAATCACATTTTCACCAACAAATATTTGAAAATAAATAAAATATCCCATCATACACATAAATAAAGCGACAAAGATATATGTTAATTTGTTGATTTGATTATTTTTACTTTTTCTTTTTTTAGTAGGTTTCTTTGATTTTTTCATTTATTTCACCTCCGAAGCAGGTTTCTTTCTAAGTCCATTAATACCCTGGAAAATTCCAAATAGTATCATTGTTGTAAATAGTGAGCTTCCTCCATAACTAACAAGTGGCAGAGTTACACCGGTTGAAGGAATGAATTTTATGGCACCACCAATTGTAAGAATTGTCTGGAATCCATATGTTATTGCAAGTCCAAGGGCTATGAGCTTATAGAAAATATCCGGCTGTTCTGATGCAATTTTGATAAAGGCTAAAAATGTGCACATACATAACACCATAAGGCACAATGCAAAGAATCCTCCAAGTTCCTCTGATATAGCTGAGATAACAAAATCCTGATCAACTACAGGAACCTTGTTAGGTGTACCTTTACATAGGCCAAGTCCAAGCCACCCTCCTGTTCCTATGGCAAATAACGACTGTGTTATCTGATATCCTTCATTATCAATCACCTTCCATGGATTTGTATACGCTACTATTCTAACTCGTATATGTGCAAATAATTTATACGCAACTACTGCCGCCCCGCTTCCGGCTAGCAGACCGCAAAACAGCAATATTGCTTTTCCGGTTGAAACATAAATCATAGCAAGATACACAACAAAGAAAATCAAAGCGCTACCTAAATCACGTGAGCATACGAGTATAATTACATGAATTCCGGCAAATAATGCTGACAAAATAAAGCCTTTGAACCCACTGCTTTTATGTAGTAGCGCCGCCAGGAAAAATACATATAGTAACTTAACGAGTTCTGATAGCTGAAATGATACACCAAAAGCCTCAATGGAAAGCTTGGCACCGTAGCTGACCG
>CAZBKO010000001.1:0-86516 GCA_964492545.1 uncultured Lachnospiraceae bacterium | reverse complement strand
CATCTCTCATCCATCTCAACATCCGAATACGCCTCAAGAATCTTGATGAGAACATCTATATCCTCACCCTTGGTCTTAGCAATTCTATACTTAAGAATATACTGAGTTGTATCATCCGGAGCCATCTCCACGAAATCCTGATAGAATTCATCGGCCTCGACAAAATCCTTAAGTCTCAGTGATAAGATTGTGAGCTTGTAAGCAAGCTGTCTACCACATGTAGTTCTGTCATATGCGATAAGAAGAATATCTCTTGCCTTCTCGTACTCCTTGCATCTGTCATATATATCTGATACAAGATTAAGCATTGAATTATTCTTGACTCTTCTCCAATCTATGCTATCTGCAACCTTTGCAGCTGTAGTGTAATCTCTCTTATTGTAAAGCTTTTTAATCTGGTCTGACTTGATATTGTATTCGTAATTATCCAAAGCTGTCACCTCTATTTTTTATTGTAAAATTCATACATATAAGGTTAGTTTATCACACCCATAAATGCTTGTCAAAACATAGATGTCTGTTCGTATGATAAAGTTGTGTATTCCATTGTGCTGTTGTCAACGTTGCTGAAATAGTCCACCACAACCGTCTGCTGTCTTCCATTTACAAGCCTTTGACCTAATACATAATTCACATCAAATCTTCCTGTTATGGCAGGAGTAGCTCCTCTGGCCGGCACAACCAGCTGGACGTTGTTTGTTTTTAGCAGTTTAAATATTGGTTCCCAAATATACACATCCTTAGCTGCACCAAATGGATTATCAATAAATATTACTTTCTTAAGCTTTGAGGCATCAGCTCCTCTTGAGTTGACGCTGGAAATATAATTGATAATGGCAACAAGAAACTGAATATATATACCCTGAGACTGTCCTGTACTTCCAACAGCTTCCTCATATGGAAGATATCTGCTGTTTTCCACAATTCTTTCTCTCTTGTAAAGCTTAAGTCTTATGGCATTCATGTCATTTACAATTACTGAAAACATCTTTTTCCATGTGAGTCTGCTTCGTATATATCTCAATTTTTCATCGAGATCATTGAGTGAATCAGCTTCATTGGCAGTTTCATCGATATACTCCGACATTCTTTCCTTGTATCGTTCTTCACTTATATATGGAATTCTTAAGTCTATTATGGAAATGCTGTCGCCCTCCATGGTTATCTTTGAAAGCTTTGGAAGTCTCTCAAGCTCTGTTCTTATTTTGATACAGCTCTGTATACACTGATTCTCAAAATTATCCTTGATATGCTCCATATCTTCGATTCCCTTGCTTATTCTGCTCTTTTCAAGCTCTATACACATGTTTGTATCCTTGAGCCTTGTAACAAGAGCGTTTGTCTCCTCAACTGAATCAGGAAGCATTACGTTTCTGTCAATTTCCATGGCAAGCTGTGCGGAATTAAGGCTGTTCAAGGTTTCAATCAGCATTTTTTTATTGCTCTCAAATTCCTCTTTTTTCTCATATAATGTCTTTACAAATTCATCATATCTCTTTGATATTTCTTTTGATTTTGCATAAATATCTGTATCCTCGTCGATTGTTCCTGAATACTTGGACACATCAATATTGCCACCTGCAATTATTCTCTCCAGATTTTCTTTTACTATAACCTGTTTTCCTGCAAAATCATCAAGACGTTTAAGTTTCTTTTCAAGCTCCTTCTGCTTTTCACTGAGCTTTTCAATTGATAACTTATTTGTTTCTATGTAATCCTTAACATTTTCTGTAGGAATCTGACTCTCGTCAAACACTCCGTATTTTTCTTCTATAAGCCTTATTCCATGTGCGATTCCACCGTCTGATTTATCACGTTTTGACTTAATGTCGTCCATCTCACGATATGTATTTTCCAGTTCGCTGTTTATCTTATTGCAAATATTTTTAATTTCAGTTAATTCACGCTCTCCCACATACACGAGCTCGTTATCTAAATATGACTTTTCTAGAGCTTCCACATCAGTCCCGCGGTATTTTATATTGGACATCGCCTTCTTCTTGGAGTCTTCATAATTGTTAAGCAGCTTTTCTTTATCTGCCAAATCGGAATTCTCATCATTTATTGCTGCAATAAGTCCATTTAGCTTCGCTTCTATGCTCTCATAATTTCCTTCTACATGAACATTTAGCTGCGGCTTATGATATGACTTATACTTATTTTCCCATACATCATTTATGGCATTTTTCTCAGAAATAATATTGTTTATCTTATTTCTTCTAATTTCCGCCTGATTCTGCGCCGCCTCAAGTCTTGCCATGATATTCTTATGATTCTTTGAAAGCTGCTCAGTTTCTTCTTTCAGTGATGACAGCTTTTCTTCCAGTCTTCCACATACTTCACTGAGGGCTTCCAGCGACTTTCTGTTTTCTTTTTCTGCCATCAGCTTCTCAAGCATACTTTCATTTTCCTGAAGTCTGGCTATTATCTGCCGCCTGCTATCCTCATATTCTCTGCTTCCGGAATCAAGAAATTCTATCTCTTTTTCCAGTGTGCGTGTTCTATCACTGCACTGTAAAAGTTCTGTCTCATAATCAATATTCTCATATGTTGATACAAATACATAATCGTCTCTGATTACCTTTTCATATTCATAGAGTCGTTCAAGCTCGTCTCTAAGTGCTGTAAGCTTTTCTGTTTCCTTTGCAAGCTTCGCTGACAAGGCCTTATCACTTATGAAAATATCCTTTTTGTCCGTTGCTATTATTGTATTTGCTTCGTTTAGAATTTCCCCATATTCTGTGATTGCTTCTTCATTGATAATTATTACAAAGCTGTCTGAACACATTTCCATAATTCGTGTGTCCTCAACAATCTTTCTGAAATCTTCTGTAATGACAATGCTGTAAGCTATCATAGGCACCCGGCCAACAAGCTCTTCCCGCTCTTCCTCTGTATATCTGCTTAAATATTCACCACCCGGAACGCATACATTTCCGTGGTATCTTTCTATATAATCGCATAGCTTTTCAACTTCCTTTGGTGTCGGAACAGGAATGTTCTTTCTACACAGCTCCACCGATTGAGTGAGTGTCTGAATCTCTGATTCTTTTGATGCAATCTGTCTTATAACATCTCTAAGCATCTGTTCTATCTTTTTATCAGCGTATACCTTTGATATCTTGTCGTATCTTTCATTTCGACCGGTCATTTTAGATATTTCCGATTCAAGCTGCACCTGTCTTTTGTTCAGTTCGCCAAGCTCATACCTCTTGTTCTCCAAAGATATCTGCATATTAGTGGACTGCTCTGCAATTTCCTCAAGCTTTTCTTCAAGCTCTGTCTGACTCTTTTTGATAGTATCAATACTCTCGTCTGTCTTTCTTATGTCAGAGGAAATTGATGATACCACTAATACACCTGCTTCGTTCATAGCCTTTGACAGATTTTTAGATTGAATATCATATTCTTTTGAAGCATCCTTTGCTCTGTATCCTGCCACCGCCAGCTGATTTTCAATGTCTCTCTCACTGGCTGCAAGCTTAGCAATATTATCATTTTCCATCTCTGCGCTCTGCTGTTCCTTATCAAGCACCTCATTAAGCTCTGACAATTTCAGCTGATTTCGGTTATAAATTTCGCCTACAAGCTCCTCTGCCTGAGCTAGAATATCACTGCTGTCCTGCCTTCTGGCTGCTATGGTTTCTCTTACTGTATCAGCCTCTTTTTTATATTTGATGTAATCAAGATAGTCGTTAGCACTTTCCTTAAATCTAAGCTCCCCTTCCTTTGCGGCAAGCTTATCCTTAAGCTCTCCGGCAGATTCTGAGATAACCTCCAGCATCTGATTCATCTCGTCAACAACACGTTTATCTATGGATATTACAGCCGTATCACAGAGACGTGAAAGGTTGTTCATATTTTCTCTGATATCTGCAATTCCACTCTCTAATTCATCTCTATTATCTGTGTATCTGTCTTCCTTCTGCCTTATGGTGTTATATATTCTGCACACCTGATTTTCCAAATCTTCCTTACCAAAGTACAGATTCTTGATTGATGCTGTTCTGGAAATAAAGCCTTCAATCATTTCCTGCTGCCTGTCAAAGCTGTTAATCTGTTCCTTCTTCTCTGATAATTCGATGAGCTTATCCTTGATATCAAGCAGTGTCTGCGCCATGGTGTCTTCCCCGGCAGCACCATATTTGTTTACAAATGATTTCTGAATAATTTCCTCAATGAGCAAATCCTCCACAACCTTTCTGGTTGTCTTGTAATTTGTCTCAAAATATGTTCTTACATGACCCTCAGTCTTATTAATACCTCGAATTATTTCCCATTCACTTTCATATAGACCATAATCGGCTATAAATCTCTGATAGTCACTTTTCTTCTCAAATATTTTTACAGAAAGGCTTAAATCCTTCCTCTCCAAATCTCTCAAATAATTCTTAAGTCCGTTGTAAGTGACTCTCTCCCTGCCGTTGCTAAGGGGCAGGTTCTTGATGTCGTTGTCGTTATATTCTCTATAAAATATACAATAATTAAAATATTCTATGGTTGCATTATCTCTGTTATCATCCTCTGTCTCCTTCGCTTTTCTTGCGCAGAATCCGGTGAGCATATATTTGTAATTATCCTTAATATGCACATCGCTTAAATTCCATTCAATAAGAGAATGAATTGTCTTACTTCCCTCTCCCGTTCTAAACAGCTTCTCTATTGGCTGCTTATCATCCAGGGTACAGTTTGGAATAAGATTCTGAAATAACAAAAGCATAAGAACGCTCTTTCCACCGCCATTTGCCAGATCATATATGGTGTTTTTTCCTGAAAATCTCATGATAAAATCATCATAGAACTGTGTTCCAAAATTATATTTAACATTATTGACTCTGATTCTGTTAATGTGTGGCATCGGAAACGTCTCCTTTCATTATTTCTAATAATCTTCCCTTGTACTCCTCAAAATAATTCTCTATAAGTGCTTTGAAGCGCTCAGTTGGATAGTATCTTCCGTCGTTCTCCAAAAGCAGTTCCTGTGCTGTCAGGAAATTAAATGTAAGCTTGACAAAGCCCATCTTTGATCCCCTTGCAGCACGAAGCGTTGTCTCTTCACTGCTCACCATTGGAAGGTCTTCCCACAATAGTGCTATGGTTCTAAAGCTGTTCTCCTCAACCTCCTCAAGCGTCATTAGCTTAAGTCCTGAAATAACGTTTTTTAGAAGTGTGTCCACTGTTTGAATCACATCTTCATTCTTCACATACTCGACATATGTATAGCTGGCTGTATCCTTGTAGAAATCAGATATTATGGCATAAGTGATAAAATAGCACATATATAATTCCTTATTCTGCTTGATTCCTATTTCTTTTTTTAGCTCCTCGTTGCTATATCCAAATAATCTGTTGTTATAGCCCGCACTTAAATAGAGATTGTAGTTGTGCTCATATATATCAAGATTGAATTTCCTGCATATCATGGAAACTGTATCGTAAATATCACCGTTTGTGGTGTACTCCTCATATAAGCTTCTGCTTACCTGTTCACCATTCATCAGTAGCCCGACTATTTCCAATGCTTTTTCAAGATTCTTATCATTCAATGTCCACACCTCCTTCTAGTGTAAATACTGCCTCCGACATGATACTGCCATTTTCGGAATTAAGAATTTTCTCTGTTCCCTCTCTTTCAATGGCAAATGAAATGTTTTCATATTCCCTATGCTCGGCTAGATACCCTTTAATTATCTCTTCTATAAATGTATCCGGACTTTCCTTAATGCTCTTCATTCTATACATATCCTTCTGGCATAAATGAATCATGAAGGAATAAAAATCACCATTGCCTGAAATATCTGTTCCCGTTCTCTCACTGATTTCGTTTATCAGCTCTTGTGTTTCAAAGGTACCTTTTTTCTCAAGCAAATTAAATATATTATCAAGAAATATTCCGTAATTCTGTCTTATTCTCTTATCTTCTATCTCGTCCCTGTACTCGTACTCCACATGTGTCGTTTCCTTCTTGATTGCCTCACCCTTTTCCTCCTTATCAATTCTGCAGTTAAGCATATCGTCCACAGCCTTAAGCGGCCACAGCTTCGATGGACTGAGTTTAAAAAGTGGTGCAATCATGTATTCAAGTATATCTGCTCTGTCATCTTCAATCATTCTTGTGAGCGCATACTTGAAATCAAATGCTGTTCTCAGGCTGGAAAATTTGGATTCCGCTACAATTTCATCCGCTTTGACCTGAAGCATTGTGCAGGCTCTAAGAAGCTCGCTGTGCCTTGTCATTGCTTTGTTCAACTGACTCTCAAGCACATAAATGTCTTCCATGGCGTCATGATATTTACCATCAGCCTCGCCCTGTCTAAGTGTCTTCTCTATAAGTTCTCTGTTCTTAATGAACAGCTTCTGTTCTTCCTCAAACCATTTTATTCCTGTACTTTGGAATTGTTCAAAGGCCTTAACGCCCTCAAACACGTCCATACTAAGCAGGCTCAGCACTTCATTCTTTCTGGAAATAAGACGGCTTACCTCGTTGTTAATTCTCTTAACAACCTCTGTTCCACCTCGGAAATTCTTAGATGCAATTAGCTTTCCAAGAAGAAGCTGTGATGTCGTAATCGTACTCTCATCCTTTATCTCCTTGGTATCCAGATAGAATTCTATAGCATCCGCTGAAATGGAGTACACAACTGTATCTCCTATCAGCTTATCTTCAATAAGTTTAACTCTAACTGATTTCTTCTGCTTATCAGATGGGTCAAAATATTCATATACAAATGGTTTACCATCATTCTTCATCTTATCAAAAATATAGCCTATCAGTTCATTTTCTTCGCCCAATTCCAATGTAAGTTCAAAATCTCTTCTGATTAATTCTGAGACAAAATTTCTAAATTCCTGATAAGTTACATCCTTCTCTTTGAAGTTATTTTCCTCAATAAAAAAGCGTAATACAGCCATCATAATATAACCCATATCAAGCATGTCATATTTTCCCTCTTTGTAAAGGGAAAATGTTGACTCTGCAAGCTTGAAATATGGATAATATCTCTTGATGTTTTGCATACGCTCATTGTGATCATATACTATGTCTCTTGTTAAAACAAATTCCTGTGACATATTAACCGGCTACTCCTCTTTAGGACATGTGTGAATCTGTTTTGTATTACAGTCCTGTACTCTTCCTGCGCTACACTCTACAAGTTCTCCCTTGCAGAAACAGAAACCTCCAATCTGCTTTTTCTCATTCTTATCTTCTATCTTTTCCTTCGGGCATGTATGAAGCTGCTTAGTATTGCAGTCCTGCACCCTTCCCGCACTACACTCTACCATGGACCCCACGCAAAAGCAAAATCCACCTTCTGAATGTTCCTCTGTATCCTTGACATTCTTCTCCATTACACATTCATGTACCTGCTTAACATTACAATCCTGTATTCTGCCAGATGTGCATTCTACCATTTCGCCTTTAAAAAAACAAAATCCGCCTGCCGACATTTTTCTGCACCTCTCCGTTTATAATTCTGTTCGTCCCTCCAGGGCTCTCAACAGTGTCATTTCATCAATGTATTCCAAATCGCCTCCAACAGGTACACCACTGGCAATTCTGCTAACCTTAATTCCTGTAGGCTTAATCATCTTACTTATATACATAGCCGTTATCTCGCCCTCAACACTTGAATTGGTTGAAATAATAACTTCATTCACATCTTCCCTGAGTCTTACAATTAACTCCTTTATCTTGATGTGTTCCGGTCCTATTCCAAGAGCTGGGTCAATTGCCCCATGAAGCACATGATACACACCATTATACTGTCCGGTCTTCTCATATGCCGCCAAGTCTCTTGTTGTCTCGACAACCATAATAGTCTTATGATCTCGTTTCTCGTTTCGGCATATAGGACACACATCTTCATCTGTAAGCGTATAACACTGACTGCAATATTTCACGTGACTCTTTGCTTCTTTGATTGAATCCGACAGTGAATCAACCTTATCCTGTGGCAGATTAATAATATGAAATGCTAATCTAGCCGCTGACTTAGGACCTATACCAGGTAATTTTGAAAATTCTTCAATTAACTTGTTAATATAGCTTCCATAGTAATTCATATTAGAAAGGGAATCCTCCGCCAAGTCCACCAAGTCCGCCTGTTATCTTAGACATCTGTGATGACGAAAAGTCTTCCATCTGTCTTAAAGCTTCATTAGTAGCTGCCATTATAAGGTCTTCCAGCATTTCTATATCATCAGGGTCAACAACCTCCTCTGCAAGATGTATCTTAACGATTTCTTTCTTACCTGATACTGTAACTTCTACAGCACCACCACCAGCTGTTGCGGTTATCTCTTTTTCCTCAAGTTCCTTTGTTGTCTCCTCCATCTGCTTCTGCATCTTCTGTGCCTGCTTCATCAGATTGTTCATGTTACCAGGCATACCTCCTGGAAATCCACCTCTTTTTGCCATTGTTAAAAATCCTCCTGTTCTATTTCAAAATTAATCTTACTTTCCAATTGTACAAATGCATCTTCAAAACTTTCTTTTTGTTCAAGAAACTTAGGTACAACCTTAACTTCCTTATGAATCTGCTCTGCAATTATCTGTTGTATTTCTTCAATCTTCTCCGGTTTGTCCACATAACTGTACCCAATGTTATCTGTAAATACTATATACAGTGCATTTCCTTCACCTGCGGCGATTCTTGCGCCTCTTATATAGTTCTTGACAGCTCCTGATATCTTGCTGCTTATGTCTCCCCAATTATTGGCCACCTCCTGAACATCTTCAGGTACGGCAATATTTAGCTTAGGCTTTTCTTTCTGCCTGGGTTCCTGAGCGGGCACTGCCTGCTGTGGTGCTGCAGTGATAGCTATCCCATCCTTAATCTTCTTTTCCAGATTACTGATTCTATCCAAAATGGAGGAAACATCCTGCTCCATTGCCGGTCTTGTAAGCTTGATAAGCGCAATCTCTATAAGCACTCTCTTCTGTGAGGAATACTTAATCTGATTAGACAGTTCTGAAAATACCCTAATGTATCGCATTAACGAATTCTCATCCACCATCTCGCCTTCTTCCTTAAGAGCTGCAATTCTCTCTGGTGAAGCGTCGATTATATCATCTATATTATTAGAAGTCTTCATTAAAAGAAGATTTCTCAAATACCATATAAAATCTACCACAAATTGTGATAATTCTCTACCATTAATTATTATTTCTTCAAGTAAATGTATTGCACTAACACAGTCTCCTGCAATTACTTCACGCAAAAGTCTGCTAAACACTTCCGTATCAACAGCTCCAAGCACCTCTAAAACATTCTCATAGGTTAATGGCTGTCCTATATAAAATGCACTGCACTGATCCAACAGACTTAATGCATCACGCATGGAACCATCTGCTGCCTTTGCGATATATCTGAGTGCCTTTTCATCTGCATTAAGCTTCTCAATATCTGATAATTCTCTTAGGTTCTCTTCTATTGTGTCTACTGAAATATGCTTAAAATCATATCTCTGACATCTCGACATAATGGTAATAGGAATCTTATGAACCTCAGTTGTTGCGAGTATAAATATTACATATGATGGTGGTTCCTCCAGTGTCTTAAGAAGCGCGTTAAATGCTCCTATTGAAAGCATATGAACCTCATCAATAATGTATACCTTATACTTGCCTTCTGTGGGCGAATACGAAACCTCATCATTGATCATTCTGATATTCTCAACACCATTGTTAGATGCAGCATCTATTTCAATAACATTCATAGATGTTCCTTCCATAATGCTGCGGCATGTAGGACATTCGTTGCAAGGACTTCCATCAACCGGATGCTCGCAGTTAACAGCCTTGGCAAATAACTTTGCCATAGTTGTCTTTCCTGTTCCACGTGTACCACAGAACAAATATGCATGTCCTATTCGGTCTGCTCTAATCTGATTCTTAAGTGTTGTCACTATATGATCCTGACCCTTAACCTTGTCAAAATTGTCTGGTCTGAACTTTCTATATAATGCTGTGTATGACATTTACTTAATCTCCAAAATTGATTCCCAAAAGCTTAGCTTCCTTGATAATAGATGATTCTGGGTCAATCACCTTAAGCCTTCCTGCCACCTCTTCAAGAGGCACCTTTACTATCTCACCATTCTTAATTCCCACCATATATCCATACTCACCATTCATTATCAGGTTAGCAGCCGCAACACCAAATCTTGATGATAAAACCCTGTCATATGGTACCGGGCTTCCACCTCTCTGTGTATGTCCTGGAATTGTAACTCTTATCTCTTTACCGGTTCTGCATGCAATCTCCGCACTTAATTCATATGCAACTGAAGGATATGGGCAGGCTTTCATCTTAGCCTTAAGCTCTTTCTTGCTAAGTGCTGCATTTTCCTTAGATATTGCCCCTTCTGCCACAGCAAGAATAGAGAATCTCTTGCCCTGTCTCTCCCGAGTGTTAAGTGCTTCAATAACAGAATCTATATCATATGGAATCTCTGGCACAAGTATTACATCTGCGCCTCCTGCGATTCCGGCATGTAGTGTCATCCAGCCAACCTTGTGTCCCATAACCTCAACAATGAATACTCTACCATGAGATGCTGCTGTTGTGTGAATACAATCGATTGCATTAGTTGCAATATCCACTGCACTTTGGAAACCAAATGTCATATCTGTTCCCCAAATGTCGTTATCTATTGTCTTAGGAAGTGTTACAACATTAAGTCCCTCTTCTCTTAGAAGATTCGCTGTCTTATGTGTGCCATTTCCTCCAAGAATTACCATACAGTCAAGGCTAAGTCTTGCGTAAGTATCCTTCATGGCCTGTACCTTGTCCAGCCCATTCTCATCAGGTACTCTCATATACTTAAACGGCTGTCTTGATGTGCCCAGTATTGTTCCACCCTGAGTGAGTATTCCTGAAAAGTCTTCAGGCTTCATCTCCCTATAATTACCATATATTAATCCCTTATATCCTTCATTAAAGCCAATAATCTGCACATCCGGCATATTCTGATACAATGCCTTTGCGACTCCTCGCATAGATGCATTAAGACTCTGACAATCTCCTCCACTGGTTAGCATGCCTATTCTCATATTGTTCAAGTCTTCCTTTCTTATGATAATGTATACCACGATTTCACATAAAAATTCATATGATTATTATAGCTTAAAAGTGCCTTAACTTCAACATTTATCTATTCTCAAGATGTGCCTTAAACTGTTCAAATGCTTCCTTGAATCTCTCTGACGTAGCCGTTGGATTGCTTCTCACCATAAGCCTTGTAAAGAAGCTTGACCTCTTAAGCAACGCCTTACCCTCAGATATTTTGCTCTCAATTCCCCTTATAAATTCTGCCTTGTCATCCTCAGCTACAGCAATGAGAACATCCAGTCTCTTCTGAAGCTTTCTGACTTCCTCATTATTCTCTGTAATCTTTTTGAGCATTTCTCTAAGATCAATAGCCGCCTTAATTGAAAATACTGCATCTGTACATATTATTATGGCAAATATTATCGCCAGCACGTATGTAAATGTGCCATTCATACTCATAACTAATCTCTCAACTGGTCTATGTATGAACTTAATCATCAGAATTGAAAACACACCCCATGTAAGTGTTGCTATTAAACAAATATGACCATTTATATTAAGGAAGTCATCGCTGTAATCCCAATATCTTACTTTAAATATTGCCTCCATCGCTGCTCCGGTAGCATATTCAAGCAGAGAAGCTGCCACCATTCCCAGTAAAAATACTAATACAAGATTATCCTTAACAGGTAATGTAGCTAACAGAATAATAACTGCACCACTTCCATATATCGGAAGATATGGTCCCGCAAGGAATCCTCTATTGGTTGCCTTGCGTTCTCTGATGGATACATATGCAGACTCCCAGCACCATCCTGCAAAACAATAAATTACAAAAAACAAAAACCATTGTGCAATGTTATAATCGTACATCTACATTCCTCTTCTCTACAAAAAATAATACTAAATTAAATGGTAAAAAACGTTAGATGAGTTCATCACCTAACGTTATATTGGTTATATATTAAATTCCGTGCATCTTGCTTTGTATACTACTCATAGACGTTACCTTGGCAGTTAACTCAGTCCAGGCTACCTTACGGCACATGAGAGGTTTCACTTAGTGCTGCTCCATTCCTGACCTGACACGGTTCATGAATTCTCATTGCGCAAGACCCAAACGTCATCGCCACTTACCAAGGGCAGCTCCACAAGATAAATATCCGACACAAGATATCACCCCTGCTAGAGCGGATTGCAGGTACAGGGCACCGCTATCTCCCCGGCTGCACGGAAAATTTATGACGTTCCTAAAGTATACATAATATCATGGACTTTGTCAAGAAGACGTGTCATCATTTCAGCATATTAAAATGATATTGTTTTTCACAATCACGCATTATTATATAGTATTTTTCACATGCTCTATCATTGTATCTATTCTTATATTTGAATTTGCAATTTTTATTTCAACATTAGGATTATTAGCAACAAACTTAACAAATAATTCATGTGCAAATGCCTGTCCAATTTCATCAACATCTTTAAAATCCAATTCAACTTCTTTAAATTTATCAAATCTATTGGATAATCTTCTCGCCTGAGATCTCGAAACCGGAAAGCTATTTCCAAATACATTTTTCATTGGAATACTCGTTTTATTAAATCCACCATTAACATCTGAAAACATATCAAACACCTCCGCTAATTCTTTATGTGTTCTGTTTGCCAATCTCATAAATACAACTGTGCCTTTATCATGTGTCAGAATATTAAGAGCATCATCATCTTTAAGTGTATCAATAAATTCAGAATGATTACTATGCGTGAAAATTTTTTTACTAGATATTTCACTAAACTGATCCATTAGTCTTGAAGTAAAAAAGATTCCTTCTCCTGAATGATTATTTGTATCTGTAGTAAGTTTACCCATAAACAGCTCGTTTATTACATCATCAATAGAATCATAATGATAATATTCTTTTATTTTTTTGAAGATTCCAACACCGAAATCTGTAATCATTATTGTTGTTTCCATATAATTATACGCAACATAAACATCAATCTTTTTTGATTTCGAATGCTCAATTGCATTATTAAACATTTCTGTAAATGAATATGCCCATATTTTTCTTACATTTGCTGGTAGTTCAAACAATAACGGGCTAATATCATTTAAATAAACATAATCTTCCTCTAATGTTCCATCATTTTTATATGAAAAATTATATGAATGCTCCATTAATTTGTATTTTCCCCTTTTTACTTTACCAATGATATGTTTGTTTTCCAACTCTAATAAATATCTATATACAGTCGTGTGCGAAATATTAAAGTTTTCACATGTTTTACTAACTACATCATTAGAATTTAGCACTTTTCCCAACATGTATTCTATTATTTGATTCTTCTTAGCTTTTGTTAATGACATACGTCCTCCATAAATTAAATATAATCATTCTTTTTATTAACTATACCATACTTTTTATTAAACATAAAGCAAAATAAATATTAAAAGGTGCATCATTTCAGCATATCCTTTTTCTTCTGTCTGAGATTTCTAAAAAATACCTTCATAACTGTGCTGCATTCTTCTTCAAGTACCCCCGACTCAATCTCCACCTGATGATTGAATTTCTCCACCTGAAGTAAATTGAGTATAGAACCTGCACAGCCTGCCTTTGGATTCATACACCCAATATATACCTTCTTAATACGGGACTGTACAATTGCCCCAGCGCACATCTGGCATGGTTCAAGCGTCACATACATTTCACAGTCGTCAAGGCGCCAGTCTCCAAGCTTTTTGCTGGCCTTCTTAATAGCATTTAACTCTGCATGTGACAATGTGTTCAAATCAATATTTCGTCTGTTATAGCCCCTCGCTATTATTTTATCCTGACAAACAATCACACAGCCAATAGGGACTTCCTCGATATCCCAAGCCTTCTTTGCCTGTCTGAGTGCCTCTCTCATATATTTCTCTTCTCTTTGCATGTTCTCTTTCCTTTTGAAATATTATATTGTATACTTATTTTATCATAAAAACATTGAAATGGGGATTAACATGTACTTTAATTATCAGACCGAACGTCTTAATATAAGAATTCTCAATTCTGAATATGCTGATATGGTCTTACATTTTTTAAGTAAGAACCAAAAAGAATTTGAATTGTACGAATCTTCTAAGGTTCCATCATATTATACAACTGAGTTTCAGGCCAACAATCTTCATAATGAATTTCAGGCTTGTCTATCCAGAAAATATATACGCTTCTATGTATTTACCAAGGATGATCCAAATACCATAATTGGCACTGTTTCTTTTGGAAATTTTAGGGAAATGCCATATAGCGACACAACAATCGGTTACAAATTCGACTCCGATTACAGAAATATGGGATATGCCACCGAAGCTGTTGATTTCTGTATAAGTACTGTTTTCAACGAATTTCATGTTCATAGAATAGAAGCCCTGATACTGCCAACGAATCTTCCATCCATAAGGCTTGTAACAAGGCTTGGTTTTGATTATGAGGGTACTGCTAAGCAGAATCTTCGTGTTAATGGCGCATGGCGCGACCACGAGCAATACTCAATCATTAATTCTCTTTGTGATTATTAAACTGACCAACAAAGTCTGGTGATAGCTTTACTCGCTTATCCATCTTCTTTAAAATATCTTTGATTTGAACAACACCATATATCCTGTCGATTGATAAATCATATATTGTATTATTGTCAAGGCCAAGAACCATTGGCCTTAATATATTAGCTTCATTTTCTTTGATTACAAGGGCTCTTGTTCCATTTGTAAGCTCCACACACACACCCGGATTAAGGATATTGATTCCCTTAATAAGTCCCGATACGCCTCTTTCGCCATATGTCTCAAGCTCTGACAGAAAGAATCTAATTACGGTAATGCTCGAATATGTCTCTTTACCCATTCCCATCTCTGTCATTGTATCATATACATCTGCAATTCTTAGTACTTTCGTGCCTTCCAACAGTTTTCTGTTATCTGAAGTCTTTCCAGCTACTTCCCTAAAATTCTGTCCAAGTATAATCTTAACTGTGGAAGAAATATTAGTGTCCTGCTGAATCAGTTCATTTCCGTCAATTTCCAGCTTATTAAGCATGAATTTATCTTCTTCTGACAAATCACTGCCCTTGTCTAAAAAACTCTTTGGTATCATTGCTCTTCCAGTCTCATGAAGCAATGCTGATATGACAATATCCATTTGCTCAGAATGAGACATTCTTATATTTGATGCAATTACAGCGCATAAAATTGCCACGCTCAATGAGTGTTTGTATACATAATCTTCATTACTTCGCATATTTCCAATGAAGTTAATCTTGTGACCTAAACCGCCATACATCTTAATTATTTTAGCGGCAAGATTTTCAATATTCTTAACACCATTGTTATTGATAAGACTGTCTAGTTCTTCCTTCAGTGCAAACATGCTCATTGTCTGAAATCTTTCAAATTCACGTTCTTCATCACTCATTTCGGGTGCCGGTTCTGTTGGTTCAAGAACAAACACTCCAAGCAGTCCAAAATTAGCAATACTCTGTACACTCTGTCGTGTGAGCTTGGTATTTCTATCATACAACAATACGCCCTGTTTGTTGTAAATAGGTCTTCCGAGCTTCATTCCTCTTTTTAGTTCATTTGGTTTTAAGCATAGCATTTATGCTGCCCCTCCTTTGGTTAGTCTACTTTCGTTATCCAGTATCCGTATCCTGGTCCATCACTCCCCTGTTCTCTGCTATGAACAAAATTATCAAATCCAAACATTGTTGCTGCGATTTGTTCATTTTTTTGGTAGTAACCAGGTACTCCTATGTAATATCCATCTTCTTTTAGATTTTTGGCCAAAATTATATGTCGATAAAAATAGTATCCATGTAGGAGGAAACTATTTTTCCCAAGAATCCAATACTCCTTTGGAAGACTCTCAATATCTGCCGCCTTTATCTTGATTGCCTCATATTCTTCACCAAGCATTCTGCTTTTGGGATATTTTCTGCTGAGCTGCTCCCAATATTCCGGTGTCGAATCTCCCACACTCTCTGTAGTAATTATCGGCATATCCGTATCTTTTTGTTTAGGTTTGTCGTCAATTTTCTCCCTAATCTGAGAAATATTTGTATTGGTGTCCTTAAAACATGTTGCATATTCAAGTCGGTTTAATTCCTCATTGTCTGTGGTTGTAATGTACATTCCATCACTTCCGGTGACAGCCTCACTTCTAAGCTGTGTTCTATACTCGCACACACCGTTTACCAGTCTAAAACCACCAATCTCCTGTACTGTGAGCATCTCTTTTTCATTTCTGTATGTATATAATTTCATCATTCGCATATCGTTTCTATACCCATCTCGAATATTGATTAATACACGTACAATTCCATTTCTTCCGTCAATCTTAGCAAATCCAACATTGCTGTTTTTTCTATCATCCTCATAGGAATAAATGTATGATAGCATTCTTATATAGTCAGACATATACTTCACTCCTTTAGGAAAATATATGTCTTAGCTGTACATTTTATACCTTATGATAGCAGGTCTGATAACATGGCAAACTGCTCAAGAGTGAGTGCCTCGCCTCTTATAGTCTGTGATAAATTCATCTCGGTAAGTGCTGTTGATACCTGTTCCTTAGTTGCAGCAACATTTGGTGCGTTATTAATACTATTTAAAAGTGTCTTTCTTCGCTGATTAAATGCTGCTCTGATTATTCTAAACATCAAATCAGGATTCTTTGGTTCAACAACAGGAGCCTTGTGTCTTGTAAGCTTAATTACCGCAGAGCCTACATTTGGTCTTGGCATAAAGCAGTTAGCCGGAACATTTGCCACAACCTCCGCCTCGCTGTAATACTGTACTGCCAGCGAAAGTGCTCCATAATCCTTACTTCCGGGACCTGACTGCATTCTGTCGGCCACTTCCTTCTGAACCATTATGGTTATACTTTCAAGGGGTACCTGAGCTTCAAATAATCCCATGATAATTGGGGTTGTTATATAATATGGTAAATTGGCAACAACCTTAATTGGTCTGCCATTATTTTTCTCATTTACTATCGAATTAATGTCGCACTTAAGAATGTCTTCATTAAGTACTGTGACATTGTCGTAATCTTTAAGGGTATCCTGAGTAAGTATAGGAATAAGCATCTTGTCGATTTCAACTGCAACTACCTCTCTTGCACTCTCGCAAAGATACTGTGTCATGGTTCCAATACCAGGACCTATTTCCAGTACCATATCTTCCTTAGTAATTCCTGATTCACTGATTATCTTCTCCAAAACATGAGTGTCAATCAGAAAGTTCTGTCCGTATTTCTTCTGAAATACAAACTGGTATTTATTCAGTATGTCAATAGTGTTTCCCGGTATTCCTAAGTTTGCCATGTATTCCTCCACACTTACTAAAGTGTTATTCTATATAATGCCTTGGCATTATGTCTTGTTATATTTATTACGTCCTCAACGGACATGCTCTTAATTCTTGCAATCTCCTCTGCAACAAATGGCAGATTAAGCGAAGAATTACGTTTTCCTCTATTTGGAACAGGTGCTAAATATGGGCAGTCAGTCTCCAAAACTATGTTCTCAATAGGTAAATATTCCACTACTTCTTTGAGCTTCTTAGCATTGTTAAATGTTACCACTCCGCCAATCCCAAAATAAAATCCCATATTGAGATATTCTCTTGCCATTTCCTTATGATACGAGTAGCAGTGAACCACTCCACCAATATCACCGGCATTAGCATTTTTCATAATATCAAGTGTATCCTGAGCTGCATCTCTGCTATGAATAACAACAGGCAGTTCTACTTCTTTAGCCAAATTAAGCTGTCTTACAAACCATTCCTTCTGTATCTGTGGTTCCGGTTCCTTCCAGTAATAGTCAAGCCCGATTTCTCCTATTGCAACAACCTTGTTATCTGCGGAGTTCTCCTTAAGCCATGTCATATCTGCTTGTGTAAGTTTCTCCACCTCATTAGGGTGCACACCAATTGCTGCAAATATGAAATCGTATTTGTGTGCCAATTCAAGTGCCCTCTTAGAGGAGTTCATAGTTGCCCCAATATCTGTTATATAAGATATATTATTAGCTTTCATTGAGGACAGAATCTCTTCTCTGTCCTCGTCAAAAGCCTCATCATCGTAATGTGCATGTGTATCAAATATCATATTGCCTCTATTCCGGAACATTTAGCGAATTTCTGATCCACTTATAATATCCTTATCAAGTGTAAGCACTGAAAGATTATCCTCATCATCTGATGCTGCAAGAATCATACCCTCTGACAAAATTCCACAGAGTTTAACCGGTTTAAGGTTAGTGATTACTGCTACCTTCTTGCCAACCATATTCTCAGGATCATAATACTGTGCTATTCCTGATACAATCTGACGTACTTCATTTCCAACTCTTATCTGAGATACAAGAAGCTTCTTAGCCTTCTTAACTCGCTCGCATTCAAGAACCTCACCGACTCTTATCTGAACTTTACTAAAATCATCTATAGAAATTTCTTCCTTTGGTTCAACCTCAGGATATTTAGGTCCTGCCTGTGCCTTCTTGAATTCTTCAGCCTTTGCCTGAACTTCAGCAAGATCAAGACGTGCAAATAATATCTCAGGAGTATCAGTTACCTTGTTGCCTGATGGATACTGTCCAAATATTTCCATATTATCAAATTCTCTCTTAACTGTTCCAAGCTGAGCAAGAATCTTCTCACTTGTCTCTGGAAGATAAGCCTCTAATAAGCTTGCTCCAATTGTGATGCTCTCAACAAGATTGTAAAGAACTGTCTCAAGTCTCTCCTTCTTGGCTTCATCCTTAGCAAGTGCCCAAGGCATTGTCTCATCAATATACTTGTTGCATCTCTTAAATAATGTAAATATCTCAGTAATTGCATCTGCAACTCTTAGCTTATCCATCTTCTCAGCAACCTTAACAGGTGTCTCAAGGACTACTCTCTTAAGATCATCATCTACTTCTTCGCATACATTAGTGTTATTAACAACACCACCAAAATACTTGTTAGACATAGATATTGTTCTATTTACAAGATTTCCAAGTGTATTAGCAAGTTCTGAGTTAATTCTCTCAACCATCAAATCCCAAGTGATAACACCATCATTCTCAAATGGCATTTCATGAAGAACAAAGTATCTTACTGCATCTACGCCAAATACTTCCACAAGGTCATCTGCATATAAAACATTTCCCTTTGACTTACTCATCTTGCCATCTCCCTGAAGAAGCCATGGATGCCCAAATATCTGCTTAGGAAGTGGTTCGCCAAGTGCCATCAACATGATTGGCCAGTAAATTGTGTGGAATCTTAAAATATCCTTACCAATCAAATGAAGATCAGCAGGCCAGTATTTCTTATATAATTCGTCACTATCTCCATCGAGATCATATCCAAGTCCTGTGATATAGTTAGATAATGCATCTACCCACACATATACAATATGCTTGTCATCAAAATCAACCGGTATTCCCCACTTGAAGGATGTTCTTGATACACATAAATCCTGAAGCCCTGCAAGGATGAAGTTGTTCATCATCTCGTTCTTTCTTGATTCAGGCTGAATGAATTCAGGATGTGTGTTGATATGTTCAATTAATCTGTCAGTGTAGTTACTGAGCTTAAGGAAATATGCTTCTTCCTTAGCAGGCTGACATTCTCTTCCACAATCAGGACACTTTCCATCTACTAACTGGCTAGATGTAAAGAATGATTCACATGGTGTACAATACATTCCCTCATAATAGCCCTTATATATATCACCCTGATTATATAATTTCTTAAATATCTTCTGAACCTGCTTCTCATGATATTCATCTGTTGTTCTAATAAACTTATCATAAGATGTGTTCATCAAATCCCATATTCTCTTAATCTCGCCTGATACATCATCTACAAACTGCTTAGGTGTAATCCCTGCTTCCTCAGACTTAAGTTCAATCTTCTGACCATGCTCATCTGTTCCGGTCTGAAATCTTACGTCATATCCGTCAAGTCTCTTATATCTTGCAATACTGTCTGCGAGTACAATTTCGTATGTGTTTCCAATATGTGGCTTACCAGATGTGTAGGCAATAGCTGTCGTCAAATAATACTTCTTCTTTTCCATAATAGAATGTTCCTCTTTTCTACCAAATAAATTAATATCTAAATATATAAATTAAATATTACAATAATTACAAAGCTTTGTCTAGTGTGTTCCAACCACATTGTAATCATTTTTTGAGTTTTCACGCATATTTGATACAAGGAAATCACCGTCAAGAAAAATATTTTTGTAATCAAAGCCTTCTGTCTTCCACATATTACATTTCCCTTTCATATATGTAAGCTCACGTTCACCCCATCTTGCTATGTAAATGTCCCCATTCACAACAAGATTTCCACCTGTTATTATGTCATTTTTTATTGTCGCATACTCTTCTACATCTCCGTATTTTCCCCTTGGTACATAGACAAGAGTTCCGGAGAAATCAAGCTCGCCATTCCATCTCTGCATTCCCTGTCTTGCAGCCTCTTTGTCTTTTACCTTAATTGATGCGCTGTCACCTATGGCCTGCAGCTGCTCATAATCCAATTCAAGCTTATCCGATATTCTGTCACAGCTGCCACGGTTTCTCCTGTACACATCCACTGCCACTCTTGTCTTTCCCACCAAATATTGATAATCCAAATCTATTTGAAGCGTGGAATCTCCATATGCATAATCTCCCACAGATATCACGGCAAATGGAATTTTTCTATTTTCAAATGGAGCCGGCATTATATTTTCAGAACCATTCAGCTTTCCATCTTCATTTCTATTTCCTACTGTGTATTTAGCTCCGTTATCCAATGTATATCCATATAAACGTCCTGATACATGCATTTCAAATTCACTGTATGCACCATAATAATCATAATAAAGGTTGCCATGTTCCTGCATGGATAATTGGGCATCAATATCCTTTGGTTTGTTCACAGCACTGTCCATGCAGGTTACGGTGTAGTCCCCAACAGCAGTTCCCACAGGTACTGTAAATGTAGTGTCCGTCGATATTGGAATCCATATATTTTCGCTGTACAATTTCTTATTGGAATATACGCAAAAAGGAAACATTACCCATTTTTGTCCAACGTATTTGGAATAATTGCCATACCTGTAGCCTGGAATCTGTGCATGTGTACCTGTTGCTGATATATCTACAGAAAATGCTTTTCCAATCACAACACAGTTCTTAAGGTTCTGGCTTCCAACCTCCTGGCTGCACTGTGTATCTGTCTTAATCATAGCCTCGCAAATTACAGGGGTATGAACTATTACATGGTCATAAAAGTTTCCGGAAACTTCATAATTAACTGATGCTTTATCATATCTGGTATATACTGCCTTGGAAACACTCTCATACATGCCATTTCTCTTCGCTGTACTTATGGTCAGTCCCGATGTAATCATGCTTAATTTGGTTGTGCTGTATGCCTTAGGATTACTTCCTCTTACTGAGACCTTCGATGAGCTTAATATTGTATTGCCATCAATAATGAGCTCATCGTTATATACATTAAATTTTCCAACCGCTTTCTCTGCATCGGCTGAGTAATCCCTGTCCGGTATTGACGGACGAAGCTTGTTACTGCTCGTGATTGTACCTCCGTTCACTGATACACTCGATGTGTACGAAGATAGCTGTACATGATTCCTGTAGCCTGTTTTGTGCTTAGAGGTTATCTTTGGCACATACCCTGACATAATGTCTGTCCTGCCACCTGGAAATACACCATTTGTAACCTGTGCCTTTGTGAGACCATAATATGACAGCCTATTGAGAACCCAATATGAGAACGGACGCTTAATTCTATACCAATATGCTACCGTTACCGTCTCGCTTTTTGATCTTCCATTAGTGTCTGTCCATCTGAGCCTGTATGTTACATTGACTTTAACCGGATAATATGCATTCCCCAAATATCTGTTAAATTCCATATCGTACATAGCCTTGTCTGCATTAGCCTGCACGTAAAGCTTCTCATTCACAGGTATTCCTTTGCTTACATCATAAGTCGCTGCTCCCGGTCGATTGTGTCCTATCTTCGTTACCAGTACAGGCGTGTTGTAATATGACTGGGTGTCCACAATGCTCTCTGAAACCGAATACTCCGGCGGTTCTATTGTACTTGGGAATAGAACCTTTTTGTTAAAATGTGTCAGCAGGCTTTCTTTGGATGCCCAAGGTCTGGCAGTACTAATTCCCTTATAATCCACATAAATTTCACCACTGCTCTTAAGGCTATTGCTGGAATTACCAGTCAATGACCCCATGTTAACGCCACCTGTACACACTGTCATAACTTCATCAATATAGACGCTGTCCCCATACTTATACAACTGATTCTGCCACTCTTTAGATGCTTTCCCAATAGCCGAATATATTTCATCCTTATCTCCATAATAATAGCAGTAAACATATGTGTTATCATCAGGGTCATCTCTATACCAGATATCTGTGTAGTTCTTCAGCCTGATAACTGCATACTGCTGTCCCGGCGTATCAATTGGCGCATCGTATCTTTTTATAATCCAACCAAGAGTTCTGTAAGTCACCTTCGAGGTTGCCTTCTTATCATGGGTAGTCATAAGAAGATTCCCCTGCTTATCAAATTCAAGCTTCTCTCTATAGTAATCCGATACATCTGCGGCAAATACAACGTCCACCAGCATATGGGTGTGCATCAAAAATAATGTGCAGAAAATGATTGCACTTTTGATTAATCTCTTAGAAAAAATAATCATGTTAGTATCCTCCCTAGGGCTGGGAGTGTTATCGAAATAATAGTGTACAAATTATATCATGGTATATTTTTATTTGCAATAGTATATTTTTTGTGTTATCATACATACTAAGAAGATAATAATTGGAGGTACGATTTTATGAAAAAATGGTCATTTTTACCACGCAAGCTGTCATACACTGCCGTGGCTGTTGTCCTGTCCTTTTCTATGCTGTTTTCAGGATGCATGAAGAGCTCTAAGGTTTCTGAGTCCACATCAGCAGAAGGAACCACACAGGAGTCCACAACTACAGCAACTGTTGATGTAGATGTTAATGATAATGAAGCTCTTAAGGAATTCGATGAATTTACAGATAAGATTTTCAAGGATGAGTTATCCAAGAATGGACTTAATCTTCATTACGAAATAGCTAATCCTGAGACTTACGGAATTAACGACTACGATTTGGATATTGGCGATTATTCTGAAGATTCATTTAATGAATCACTGGAGGATATGAAGGATTATCTTGATAAGCTCAATGAATTTGATTATGACGAGTTAAGCCAGGAGCAGCAGATTACTTATGACATTTTCAAAGAATATCTTATGAATGAGATTGATAATTTTGATTTACATTTGTACACTGAGCCTCTATCTCCTACCATTGGTGAGCAGGCACAGCTTCCTATAGTTATGGCTGAATATAAGTTCTACAGAGAGCAGGATGTTAAGGATTATTTGGATATACTTGCACAGGTTCCTGATTATTTTAACAGTATACTTGACCTGGAAAAGAGAAAGTCACAGGCAGGAATTTTCATGTCTGATACTTCTGTTGACGACATAACTAAGCAGTGTGCAGAATTCATTAAAGACCCAAGCACTAACCTTTTATTAAGCACATTTGATACTAAGGTTGATGTCCTTTCGCTGGATGCAGATGATGTGAAGGATTTCAAGGCCACTAATACAGATATTGTCAACAACAATGTTATTCCTGCATATCAGGCACTTATTGATGGTCTCAATAAACTCAAGGGAACAGGCACCAATAATGGCGGTCTCTGTGGATTTGATAAGGGCAAAGAATACTACGAATATCTCATTAAGAGCAGTGTCGGTTCTTACCGTACGGTTGATGATATTTTTAAGCTTATACAGGATGAATACAACAAAAATATCGCCAGCTACAGTGTTGTCTATTCAATGAATAGTGATGTAACTAATGAGCTCGATGATTACTCAGATATTAAGACTGACGATACTCCTGAGAACCTTCTCAATTTCCTGAAGGACAATATCAATGATGCTTTCCCTGAAGGTGGCAGCGATACTTTTTCTGTTAAGACTATTGACAAGTCCCTTGAAGATTTCGTTTCGCCGGCAATGTACCTGACACCGGCCATTGATAAATTATCAGAGAATACCATTTACATTAACAATGCAAGTGAACTTGAAGGCAGCGAATTTGTTGTTACCCTTGCACATGAAGGTTACCCTGGTCATCTTTACCAGACTACCTACTACGCTGACACTAATCCATCTCTTATCAGACAGATGCTTAGTTTCACAGGATATACTGAAGGCTGGGCTACCTATGCAGAAATATATTCTTATATCTATGGCGGACTTAGTGATGATGCGATGAAATTCAACCGACTTAATAAGCAGATTAGCTTAAATGTTTATTCTCAGATTGATATTGGAATCAATTACTATGGATGGGATAAGACCAAGACTAAAGAATTTATTACTGATAATTATGGTGAAGATGTTGCAGCAGAATATTTAGATGAAATATATAATTCTATGGTAGAAGAGCCAGGTAATTATCTTAACTATTATCTTGGTTATCTTGAATTTGAATCATTACAGAACACTGCCGAGCAGTCTCTTGGTGATAAGTTCTCCTTAAAGGAATTCAATAAGTTTATACTTGATTTTGGACCAGCTCAGTTTAATACGCTTCAGACTTATCTTGATAAGTGGATTGCAACTCAAAAATAAAGTCATTACATTTATTTAATTAACTATTATGCAAAAAGAACTGCGATATTTAACAATATGTCAAATGTCGCAGTTCTTCTTATTCTATTGAATGTAAATTGATTCTATCACTTAATTCTACGCTTCATACACCAAGCACTTATTACGCTTCAAACTCAGCATAATATGTATTCGGTCCAATGAAAATAATTAATCTGTATTGTCCCACAACAAAATCTTCTTCCATATATTCAGGAAAGAATGATACTACTGTTGAGTTCTTTTTGTTTTTGTCTGTTTCATCATAGCACTGGAACCATTGTATCTCATAATCTGATTCAGGTGGATAGTAGGATAATCTAACCCAATTATCTCCATCCTTATATTCTACCAATGGATAATGGTGGTAATAAAAAGCTTTACCTGCATTTCCATCAGATATGGTACAGCTAATCTGTCTGTCATATATAGAATATTTGTCCTTATTCATCTTTACCTGTATGTTATCATAAGCTACTTCGTTTACCGGACCCGACAATTCGTCATCACTTAATGTCTCAGGATAGGTATTTGGCTCAAGCTCAGTTGTTGTCTCCTCTGGTGCTATTGTTGCTGTATCTGTCTCATCACTATTTTGCAAATTGTCTGAATCTGAATTAGCGTTAGAATCTGTTACGGTCTGCTGAGATTCTGTAGGCTTCTTACACGACATAGAGCACGCACATCCTGACAACAAAACAGCAGATAACACTACAATAATTACTCTTAACATATGTCCTCCATTCTGGAGCACCTTCAATGTTGTGAAAAGAATCGCAAAATGCATTCTCTCGTTATTGCTGACTATTCTTCAACATGCTTAAGAATATACTCCTCAACCCTTCTGTTAGATGCTTCCATCTCCTCGTTCATACGTTCATTAATCTTAGATATGTCTTTATCTGCATTGCTCTTATTAAGTTCTTCGAGCACAGATGCAAAATCAAATTCAGCTAAAAAATCTTCCATCTAAATTTCCTCCTGTCGCAGTAAAATAATTTTACTTCGCCCCATCGAAAACAAGACGCTCCAGAATGGGGATTAGTATATATATTATATCATTTTCTGTCCCTTTTTAAAAGAGCATATTCTTTAAGATATATAAATGTATTCTTAATCAAATCAAACTCTATTTTCACATAGTTCCAAAAATTCTTTGATTCATACTGGACCTTTTTGCATTTGTATGATGTTTTTAGCCCTTCCTTTATTCCATCTAAATAGGCTTTTTCAAATCCCATTTTCACAAAATACATATACTTAACAACGTATCCTGCAAGTAATGGAAAGAAATTTATTCCAAGCTGAAGAGTTGGCATATTTTTTGTAATCATATATATACCATTTCTTGCTGATAGTTTTACCTTAAAATCTGAATATCCTGTACCACTTGTTGCACTACCCATATGATAAACTACTGCATCTGCACAGAATACATTTCTATATCCATGAATTCTGGCTCTATATCCCACATCAATGTCCTCAAGATATGCAAAATGCATATTATCGAACACCCCGATTTCGTCAAACACAGATTTTCTATATATGGCTGCCCCTGCACATGCTGTAAAAACATCACAATTTCTTGTATAGTTATCAATGCTTTGTCCAACACCTCTTTGCACCTGCCAGCCAACAACTGTATACAAATCTCCACCATCATCCATAATGCTTCTATCATAATAATTAATCATTTTACTGCTACATGAAAAAATCCTGTCCGATTTGTCTATACATTTATACAATGCTTCAACAAATCCAGGTTCAACTTCAGTATCATTATTAAGAAGCAGCACATATTCTGTAGTTGTAAGTCTTATGCCTTCATTGACTGCACCGGTAAAACCATAGTTTTTATCCATCTCTACAACTTCAACCCATGAATAATTCTCTCTCAAAAGCTCAAGGCTTCCATCAGTTGATGCATTATCAATAACAACCGTCTTGAATTCATCAAAGGTCTGATTGCTCAGCGAATCAATACATGGCTTTAAAAATTTTTTTCCATTATAATTTGGTATAATTACTGTTACTTTATCCACATTATTCCTCATTCCGGAGCATTTATGCGACGTGGCTAAGAAAAATTCGCGCAGGCGATTTTTCTTTTGCCATCAAGACTATTTGTGATGCTCCTTCACAAATAGTTATGTGTAATGGACGCTATCGAGCGGACTATTTATTTTTGTTAGCTACAAATTCCTTGATTCCACTCCATTTCTGATCCTTATCAGAAATAGTAAGCTCCATATTCTCAGGTATTGGCCATTCAACACCTATATCAGGATCATTCCAAGCAAGACCACCCTCATCATTTGGATGATAAAAATCTGTGCACTTATATGCAAACTCTGCTGAATCAGATAAAACTACAAATCCATGAGCAAAATTCTTTGGAATAAAAAACTGCTTCTTATTCTCTGCTGATAAAAGAACTCCATACCACTGACCAAAAGTCTTTGAACCCTCTCGTAAATCAACAGCAACATCAAAAACCTCTCCACTAACAACTCTAACTAATTTATCCTGTGGAAAATTAATCTGAAAATGAAGTCCACGAAGAACACCCTTCTTAGAACTAGACTGATTATCCTGAACAAACTCCATATCAATACCTGCAGCCTTATAATCATTAAAATTATAAGTCTCCATAAAATAGCCTCTCTCATCTCCAAAAACTGAAGGAGTAATAACCTTCAAGCCTTCAATATCACATGTCTCAACTGTAATCTTACCCATTTTTTTAATCTCCTTTAATAAAATTTAATTCTCAAATATCTGTTCTCACTGAATACGTTATAGTCACTCCAACCACCGGCATGCTCTTGGCGAGTTGAGGAGAAGTGGCATCTCCTTTGGGAGATTGAACGAGCACTACAATAACTCTACCTATAAAGTAACTTACACACCCGACTGTAATTTTACTAATTATTTTGTCTATATGACGAATTCCATATTTGCTTGAATTCAAGATGTCCTGCCCTGCTCAGAAATCGCTTGTCTGAGCATGAAATGCGAGTTTTGCGATTTCATGCAGGAGCAGGAACATCAGAATTCTTAGCAAATATTAATGAAGGAATAAAGACAAAATCATAGTAAAATTACAGCCCATTGGCAACATCCACCAAATACTGTCCATAAGCAGTCTTCATCAGTGGCTCCGCAAGCTTTAACAACTGTTCTTTACTAATGAAGCCTCTCTTGTACGCAATTTCTTCTATACATGAAATATACAGTCCCTGTCTCTTCTGAAACGCTGCAACGAAATCAGCTGCATCAAGAAGCATATCATGATTACCTGTATCAAGCCACGCAAATCCACGTCCAAGAGTCTCAACCATAAGAGTTCCTCTCTTAAGGTACTCATTATTAACAGAAGTTATTTCAATTTCGCCTCTTGCTGAAGGTTTAACATTTTTAGCTATTTCAACTACATCATTATCATAGAAATATAATCCTGGTACTGCATAATTTGATTTCGGTTCTGCCGGCTTCTCCTCAATTGAAAGTGCCTTGCCATTTTCATCGAATTCAACAACACCATATTCTCTTGGATCCTTAACATAATATCCAAAAATAGTAGCACCCTTTTCTCTTGTAGCGGCATTCTTAAGAACCTTTGAAAAACTCTGACCATAGAAAATATTATCTCCAAGAACAAGAGCTACGCTGTCCTTGCCAATAAATTTCTCACCAATAATAAATGCATCTGCAAGTCCTCTTGGCTCTTCCTGTACTGCATATTCAAATTTCATTCCAAGCTGTGTTCCATCACCTAATAGTTCCTCGAATACTGGAAGATCTCTAGGTGTTGAAATAATAAGAACTTCGTTAATTCCTGCTAACATAAGTGTAGATAATGGGTAATAAATCATTGGTTTGTCATATACCGGCATAATCTGCTTAGATACAGCCTTTGTTAATGGATAAAGACGTGTTCCTGAACCGCCTGCTAAAATAATACCTTTCATGTGTCCTCCATTCCTGTACATTCCCTGCACATGGTTTAATTCATACTGAATGGGAACACGTCATATGGCATGTTCCCATTACATTATAAGCTATAAAATTTATTTATACATCTCTGCATAATATTTCTGATAATCTCCACTTGTAACATTCTTCATCCAATCTTCATTTTCAAAGAACCACTTGATTGTAAGCTTGATTCCATCCTTGAACATTGTCTCAGGATACCAACCGATTTCTTCCTTAATCTTGTCAGGAGCAATGGCGTATCTTCTGTCATGACCTTTTCTATCTTCTACATAAGTAATAAGGTCAGTACTTACAAGTGCTTTTCTTGGATCATTATCTGGAAGCATTTCCTGAAGTGTCTCAATAATTATATTGATTATCTCGATATTCTGCTTCTCATTATGTCCACCAATATTGTATCTCTCGCCGATTCTTCCCTGTTCCTGAACCATATCAATTGCCTTAGCATGGTCTTCAACATATAACCAGTCTCTTACATTCTTACCATCTCCGTATACTGGGAGCTTCTTGCCCTGAAGAGCATTATTGATAATGAGTGGAATAAGCTTTTCCGGAAACTGGAATGGTCCATAATTGTTACTGCAGTTAGTGATGTTAGCTGGGAAATGATAAGTATCAATATAAGCCTTAACTAACATATCTGAAGAAGCCTTACTTGCTGAATATGGGCTATGAGGATCAATCGGTGTTGTCTCATAGAAATATGTGTCACCATCTTCAAGGGAACCATATACTTCATCAGTAGAAACATGAAGGAACTTCTTGTCCTCCTTAAATGTACCATCTGGTAATTCCCATGCATTCTTAGCGCAATTAAGCATTACGGCTGTACCAAGAACGTTAGTCTTAACAAATACTTCCGGGTTCTTAATACTTCTGTCAACGTGACTCTCTGCTGCAAAGTGAACTACGCGGTCAATATCATTTTCTGCAAAAACTCTTGCAATTGCATCCTTGTCACATATATCAGCCTTAACAAATATGTAATTATCTCTGTCTTCAACTTCCTTAAGATTCTCAAGATTACCTGCATATGTGAGTGAGTCTACGTTAATTATTCTAATCTCATTGTTATATTTCTTAAACATGTAATGAATGTAGTTAGATCCGATAAAACCGGCTCCACCTGTTACTAAATAAGTTCTCATTATTACCTCCAAAAATTGAATATGTTATTATATAAAAGTATCATAAATCAAAGTATCATATAATGTCAAATGTTTTTTATGCATCTAATAAATCTTTCATATATACTTTAATGGCATCCTTCCAATCAGCTGCCATATGATTTGTTGTAAGCTTCAGCATATAATTGTCAAGAACTGAATACGCAGGTCTCTTTGCTGAATCAGGGTACATAGCCGCATACTCTTCTGATGATACATGAATAACCTTTGTATCCTTGCCAGCAAGTCTAAATATTTTCTCTGCAAAATCAGCCCAGCTGCATACACCTTCGCAGGTACCATGAAATAATCCATAATTATCTGTCCATACAAGTTCGTCAATTATGTCTGCAAGAACTGCTGTGCTTGTTGGAGAACCAACCTGGTCGTCAACAACCTTAACTGTATCGTTATTCTCTGCTATTCTAAGCATTGTCTTAACAAAATTCTTTCCATCTCCATACAGCCATGCGGTTCTTATTATAAAGAATTTATCTGCAAACTGCTCTACGAATTTCTCTCCTGCAAGCTTAGTCTTACCATACATCCCCTGTGGATTTGTCTGGTCAAATTCAACGTATGGCTGTGTTCCGTCACCGCCAAATACATAATCTGTCGATACATGAACCATCTTTGCGCCAACCTTTGTAGCTGCTATGCTTAAATTTCTAGGTCCAATTGCATTAATCTTATATGCATTATCTCCATCAACTTCGCATTTATCTACTGCTGTATGAGCTGCACAGTTAATAATTGCATATGGCTTAACCTCTTCCATCATTTTAATAACTTCATCGATATTTGTAATGTCAAGCTCTGCAACGTCTGTATTAACAAGCTCTATGTCATCTCTTCCAGCATATTTTTTATTGATTTCCCTGCCCAACTGACCATTACATCCTGTGATAAGTAACTTTTTCATATTTATTTTCTACCTCCTATATTCAGTGGTGTGTGTTTATTAATAAAATTCTTAATGGTTCTCTTAAGTCCAACATCGAACTCACCTTCATTAATTAATCTGGTAACTTCATGAGTTGTCGACGAAAATTCATGGAAATCCGTCATTTTCACGATTGGTAACCCAATCATTGATTTGATTGTTCCCGTCATCATATATCTGTAATCAGATATTTCTGTCTGTGCATATTCAGTTGTCATCACGATAGCGGATAAATATCCCTGAGACTGCGCAACATACGGAAATACACGTTCAAGAGCATGACTAAAGCTTCCATCATCCGGAAGTGGTTCCTTTGGAAAGTCATCATACTGCCATTCCTCTTCCATCAAAGGCTTTATTGCATCAGATTTGCACCAGAATACTGAGCCGATTGCAATTGGTGGCTTCTCTCTATCGATATCTGCAGTCAGATTTAGTCTAGATGCTATTCTCATTACCTGATTATAACATATTGTCCAGTAATCTGCACTTGTTCCAAAATATGTTCCGTGACTCACATTAGGTGGAATTAGCATTCCAATCCAAGGATTTGCATCAAATGTATTAAGTATATGCTCCACATAGTTCTTGTTAAAAAGCATATTTTCCCACAAAAGATCTCTAAATGATGCACCAACTGTTGCCAACCCTACCTGAGATGACTTTTTATCGTGTATAAAACAAAAATAGTCGTAATTTTTAGGAATATCCTTACAGCTTATGAGAAGAGCTGACAACTCTCTTCCACGTTTTTCTACTATTATAACCGAAACTCTGTCTCCAAATACAGGCTTGAACATTTTCTCCAAAGCCATCTTTTTCTCTGCTGAATCGGTTGTAAGAAACAAATCTGCATTATCAGGAAGATTTCTCAGATATCTTAAATCATACTCAAACAAATCTTCATAATACATATGTGAGACAGCCGCCACTTTTTTTTCTGAATGAACAGCCGGCTCATAGTTTTCCGCCAAAACATAATTAAGATTAAGGCTGTCCTTGATATCATTTAAATTATAATGCTTAACAAGATATCTATAAATCATATCTGTATCGTATCTTAGGTTAGCTGAAACAAAATCCATACATTTTCTAAGATCACCACCACTGTTATATTTCAGCACGTTCTTCTTTTCGTTTGTAAATGCTGCCTTGGGTATAAATATATGATTATTGTACGCTATGTCCTCATAAATATTATAAAGTTCGTATTCATTTTCTGAAAGCTTTAAGGTCTCACCTTTTTTTAACATCACAAAATGAGGAATGCTATAGCACTTTATAGCCTCCCTCTTACATTTTTCAACTATATTATTCAATGAAGTTACAGGACCAAATGCATCCGCATCAGTTATTATAACATAATCCATTTCGTCCATGCTTGTATTGGCGAGAGCCTGCTCATATGTAACATTTTCATCTACAAGCTCGACTCTCTGACAAACCTTCTGTAACTCACTAATTATATACTGAACATATTCTTCATTTTTATCATCTGCATTTCTTACAATGCATAAGCCCAAAATGCTATTATCCATAAAACCGCCTATTCAATCATATTCTCGTACATTTCAGATATCTCATCAATATCTCCGATTGCCTTAATTTCTCCATGTTCAAGAATCATTGCCTTATTGCAAAGTCTTTTAACCTGAGCAAGTGAATGTGATACAAACAAAACTGTTGTTCCTGCATCAAACATACTCATAACCTTAGCTTCGCTTTTCTTTCTGAACTTGGCATCTCCAACAGCAAGAACCTCGTCAAGAATAAGTATGTCAGGAGATACAAGACTTACTATCGAGAATCCAAGTCTGGCTCTCATACCTGATGAATAATTCTTGATTGGAACATCAATGAATTCGCCAAGTCCTGAAAATTCAACTATCTCATCAAACTTCTCATCTATGAATTTCTTAGAATATCCAAGCACTGCTCCATATAAGTAAATGTTCTCTGCACCTGTATACTGGCTGTCAAAACCTGCACCAAGCTCAAGAAGTGGTGCTAAAACTCCATCTCTAGTGACAGTTCCCGCTGATGGCTTGTACACACCGGCAATAACCTTAAGAAGTGTACTTTTTCCAGCTCCATTAAGTCCAAGTACTCCCATTCTATCGCCCTTTTCCAACGTAAAGCTTACATTCTTAAGTGCCCAGAACTCCTGATACTTTACCTGTCCTTTAATAAACTTTATAACATATTCCTTAATAGAATCTATTTTTTCCTTGCTGAGGTTAAATCTCATGCTTACATTATCAACACGTAATACTTCTTTTCCCATGATTCTCTCCATTCTATATATGAAGGATAAAATTATCCTGCTTCTTCTTGAATATAATAAGTCCAATCACTATAGTAATCATACTGCACCCGAATGCATATAAAGCACCCTTGTAGCTGAAGGTATATCCAAATACAGTGCTTCTGAAATTCTCAATTATTCTATATAATGGATTGTATTTAAGTATCCATGCAAATCTACTGTTCAAAATTCTTTCAGGGTAATAGAAAATTGCACAAGAGTACATAAATAACATAGTTGCAACACTCCATAAATACTCCATATCCCTAAAGTATACACCAACTGTTGATAATATCATACCAACTCCAAACGAGAATAAAAGTAAAGTTGTCAATGGAATAATTGCCATAATTATACGCCATGTTGGGTGAACTCCCAATACCAATGATACTACTACAAGTACTATTAATGATAAAAGGAATATAACAAAATTAAATAAAACGTTTGCCAATGGGTATAAGTACTTAGGTACATATACCTTCTTAATCATAGCTGAGTTGTTCTGTATTGCCTTGAGTGCACCTGTTGTTGCCTGTGCAAAAAATGTAAATAATAATCTACCTGTTAATATATATACTGGAAATGTCCTATCTGTATTTCCAAATAAGGTTCCGAACACAACTGTCAATACTATCATAGTAAGCAACGGCTCTAACAATGTCCAGATTATTCCCAAATATGAACGTCTGTACTTAAGCTTAACACCTTTTCTTACAAGTTCCTTAAGCAAAAATCTATACTTAAGAAAATTACTAATTGCTTGTCTCATTCTATTTCTTTCTCCAATTCTACAAATGTTTTTCCATTTCAGGATACTTTTGTCATAATATCACAAGTTCAATATGTTGTAAAGCTATTTAGCTTTTACCTTCTTAGAAGCCTTGCTGTATGCGCTATATACTGTTACTTTGCCCTTCTTAGAGTATGCCACAACCTTGTATGAATAGGTCTTATTCTTCTTTACTTTTTTATCCACATATGTTGTCTTACTTGTTGTAGCTATTTTCTTAAAGCTTCCATTTCCTGTTTGTCTGTAAATTATGTACTTTGTGGCTTTATCTTTTGAAGTATACTTAATTGTTATTGATTTCTTCTTAACTATACGTCTTGTAATCTTTGGTGCTGAAAATGATTTGATGCTTAAGGAATTACTACCTGATACATGAATACAGCATTTGCCACAATTTGATATTGTGTTTGCTTTAATTGATGTTGTCAGATTATAAGACACAACATCTACTCCGTAAAGACCGCATTTTTTTACATTGTTATTATAAACGGTCGCTCTCGCCTGCTCATCAACCATAATACCACGATGAGCCACATTATATATCCTGTTGCTGCTTATTGTTGCAACTGTTCCGTGTACTACTGTAATACCATTTCTAGAGGTCGTGGATACATAATTATTCTTAATACTTCCACTGCTCTTCTCACACATAATTCCGTCTTTACCAACATTTTTTATTGTGTTTTTTTCGATTTTATTTCCTGATTTACAGTTGTAGAGATTGATTCCCATCATCTGAACATTCGATATTTTATTGCCTGTTATAGTTGCATTATTGCACCCATTTAAGAGATATATACCATGCTTTGGTGCATTTGTAATTACATTATTGCTTATTGTAAGATATGTTGAGCCGTCATATGCACAAATATTGTACTTTGTTGTGTCTGCTGCTCCGCCATTATAATTAATTGTATTTCCAATTATTTTACAGCTTTTAGCATCCTGAAGCTTGATACCTATGCCTTTTGTGGTAATCTTATTTCCCTGAATTGTTACATTTTTAATATAGTAATTTCCCGAAAGAATCTTTGCGTACTTTGCTGTTGATGTATCCACTATCTCGCCAAATAATTTTATTGCAAATGGTGTTGGAACATACTTTGTCGGAATAACATTGATCACATTATTCTTAATAACCATTTTGGCATCTGAATTGATAACCGGTGTCTTTGCTCCGTTTGGCATATACACCTTAGATTCGCCTACGCCAAGTCCTTCAACGCTGTGCATTGACTTAATATCAATACCCATTCCACAGTTAGTGATAGTATTTCCACTAATTTCACAATTTCTGTAATTTTCAAATGCAATTGCAGCCTTTGTAAGATTGGTGAATTTATTATTTGTTACCTTTATATTTTCAAAGTAGCTTCCGATTACCATTGAATGTCCTCCGACACCTTTTTGCAAGTTGCTAAAAGTACATCCTGTTATGGTAACATTTTTCATTGGTGTGTCATCATAATTGTAGAAATTATCCATTCTGTCAGCAGTGTGAAGAATATCTAACTGTATAGCCTCTATCTCATTATTTTTTGTATTCTTAGTGTTTGTGCTTTCAAGGCCTGAAATTTTACAGTTTGAAACTGTTAATCCATCAACTCCTGCCACCTCTAAATAGTGAAGATTCATTCCATTCTTCATTGTTACATTTTTGATTGTAATATTTTGTGCATGAGCTGCTCTAAATATACTTGCATTGTTCTTCGCGTATTCTGAAACATTGCAGTTAGCGTTTATTGTTCCACCATCAAGTGTGATATTTCTGTATCCCTTGTAACCACTGAATTTATCTGTGGAATTACCGGTTCTGAACATACCTATATTCGTTCCACATCTATTAAGGGTTACACCCTTCATATACAAATATGTATTGCTATATATTTTGAGGCTTTTCTCAAGTCTGTAGCTTCCGGCCGGAATAATAATCTTGTATTGCTTAGCATCTGTCGCATTATCTCTAGCCTGATTAAGATACTCCTGAAGTACCGCCGAAGAATCAGTCTTACCACTTGCATCCATTCCCACAACTGTGACCTCTGTGTATGCAACAGCCGCCTGTGCTGTTTCCTTCATGTTCATCCCTGCTACAGTAATTATCGCCAGAATAATTACCATAAATAAGCTTTTTTTCTTCATGGTATTTCGCCTTGCCTTTCTCTGTGCACTTAACATTTATCATTTATTCTACAAATGCATCTTCGTAAACTCTTGATGTATTGTTATGATCTATATATTTGAAAAAGTTTTCTGTTCTATTGTTGACATCCGTCAAATCCATGTCCTCACCAAGAACTTCAATCAATTCTTCCGGTGACTTAACTATAACTCCGCAATTCTTTTCATAGAATTCATCGTAAAGTTCATAATGATTTTCAGTAAAGCCTTCTTCCAGATAGTAAATACTTACAGAATCTTCTTTGTATGCAAAATCATATGCAACTGAAGAATAATCTGTTATAAGATATTTGCAGTTATTAAACCATTCATTAAATGATTTTTGGTCAGATGCATGTGCATAAGAAATGCTCTCATCTCCAATCATCTCCATAATCTTATCCTGATTCTTATAGCTGATAGCCGGATGGAACAGGTAGTAAATATTTCTGTCTGCATATTTTTCTCGCACAGCCTTAACCACCTTAGCTATAACCTCAAAGTATTCCTCTTCGTACTGCTTTCTATATGTGAAATCAAATAAAATATCATTATCTGTAGCTTTTCCCCACTTGTCCATTCTAGGATATCCAAGTACATGTATGTTTTTAAGACCGCATTTATTTTCAAAATAATTCTTTTCATTTTCTGAACAACAATATACTTTCTTTGGCTGACTTAAGAATATCGGTGTCAGGAAATATGAATTTTTATCATATGATATTCCATGTGGACAATAATACCAATTATCTGTTATGAATGGATATGCAAAAAATTCATGCTTAAATATTGTTGGAACTACATCTGAAAGTGTCCAGCTGCAGAATATTTTCTTCGCATGCATAAATGCATTGAGATGCTCTTCGCTGTTGTAAACTATCAGGTGCTTTTTAATCTCTGCGTCTGTTTCACTGTCATATCTCATCTGACCTGTCACAAAATAACAATTTTCATCATGCTTAAGTGCTTCTGTGAACACCTGCCATGTGTTGTCATTTGCGATATTTCTAAATTCAGAAAACAATGTTATGTCTTTATCCTTGTCAGTAAGCTTGCTCATATATTCAAGGCACTGTCTCTGCTGTGGATTACACAATGATGTGTAATGGGCCATAAATGCATTCTTATCTGTAACAATAATTCGGTTTTTATTAACTGCAAAATATTTCTTATCAGATAACACAAGCTTATATGAAAAGCTTGACCATACGAACAGTGTTAATATATACATTGGAATGTTTAGCTCTGTTTCAACCTTGATTTCGTTTCCATATTTGAATGGTTTATCTGTAACATCATACATATATGTGTTTTCAGAAAATTCTTTTAAAATATATCTTCTGAAAAAGTCTGATGCTGAATCATCCAGTTCTACATTTTCCATTACATCTTCATTGTATTTAACGGTTATTTCCTTCAATACTGAAGAGAGTACTATATATTTTCTTCCAGCACATTCATGAAAGCCCCAGAAGTTAGTTACCGACGGACATGGTCTTCTCTCTCTTAATCCGCACATTTCTAAATCAAGCAATGGATTAACTCTAAGCTCTCTTATATCTGTCAGTGCTTCAAGATATGCTTTACCGTCAAATAATGGGCTTGGATTCTTGCCCTCCTTGAAACCAAACTTCATATAGTGCTGAGTCGGATTAATCGCAACATCCGGATATTCATTTACATACCATTTCTTGTCAAAGTATTCTGATATGGTTAAAAACTTATACTCATCAGTGAAATGCAGCATTAAACCTCTAAATGTATAATCGCTGATAATATGAAGCTTTCTCAATATTTTCCATATAATTATAATTGCCCCTTTAATGCATTTTTTTATTTTGCTAAGCATAATGTGCATCTCCTTTAATAAGTATCTAGTCTATTACTTTATTGTTACTTCAATGCCTGATTCATCATATTTGCCATCTACTTTTTTACCATTTACCATTTTGTATGATTTGATGGTGTAGATTCCATTTTCTGTAACTTCGTATGAACGAGCAGTTCCATCATTTATATCTGCCACCTGATCGAATTTCACTCCATCTTTCTTATATACATAAAAACCATCTGCTCCATTTACATGGGACCATTCTATTATTGCCTTACCATTTGAATAATCTACATTTATGAGATATGGTATTGATGTGACGCTCTTTCCGGTAATTCCTGCCTTATCATATCCACTTATAATAGTCTTATTTCCAATTTTCTTATATGATTTAACAGTGTACGTATTTTCCACACCTGTCTCAACCTTATCACAATAATAATTAATCTGACTATTATCCACAACAGCAATCTGCTCCCACTTCTTGTCTACCTTCTTAAATACAAGGTATCCATCAGCACAGTTTACTCTGTTCCATATAACCTTTATTGTATCATAATCAATGGATTCTGTCCTGTTTAGCTTAGGTTCTCGGGTCTGTGCCTTTATTATATCCTCGTAACCATCCTGATACTTCTTCCATGATGTATCCCAGTTACTGTACTTAGAATCATTTCGATGATCTGACAAATCATAATTGTCATTCAGGTAGTTAATAAGATATTTTGTTACCTTCTCAGAGCCATATATATTAAGATGATTTCTGTCTCTTAAATCCTTGGCAAAATTGATTCCAAGCTCGTCATACATTTTATCAGTATTCATATTTAATACAGGATATCCGGCCTGTTCAAGCTGATATATGGCAACATTTATCTCAATCTGCTCTTCATAGTTAAGCTGTGATGGCACACATGTGAAAACTAATTTTGCATCACATTTTTTTCCGTATTCAATAAGGTCTGTAAGTGCCTTTTGCTGAGAATCAAGAATTTTTCCCATATCAGCTGTCACAACAGTTTTCTCTACGTTCTGATTTCCAAGTACATTGTAATATCCCATGTACTCACTATCCTGTCCGACGAAGCTGTCTTTCTCAAGACCTTCTTTCCATCTTGAGTGATATTTTATTAAAGGAAAATAATATGAATAATCATCATTCTTCAACGCCAGTTTATGTTCTGTCTCCTCGGCATAATCTGACGCTTCCTCTATCATTCCATTTAAATATCTAAATCTGTTTATAAGGCTGAAATTATCCGTCAATGGTCTGACTCTTGCAGCTTTGTAATTATATGTCTGGCTTCTGAATCCGTGTAAATCTATAAGAATTATGTCGGGGCTCTGTGTTTCCAAAGCCTGATCTATTATCTCAGTTGTTAGTCCAAATGGCTGTGCAGATGTTGCAAGTGTATACATTGCAATACCGCCTTCACCCCATACCTGTGGAACTATCCATGCGTTATATGTTGAACTCGTTCCAAGTGCGAGCACCTGAACTGTATTCTTCTCCTGCTTATCATATGTCTCAAAGGATGCATATGTTGCACTTACCGGATAAAATATTGTGGTAAGCTGATGGAGCATAAATACAAGAATTACTAAAAAGCATATTGGCGAAATTATTTTCTTTATTTTCATTATGCCCACCTCCTAAAACTGTTTGTATATGAATTCTGTTGCAGAGTAGCCTGGTCCATACACTCCATAAATAACCAAAAACGCAATGGCACCAAGGAATATCATCCATCTAAAATAGAGATTCTGCTGGGCAATGGTTTCGCGAATATGCATGCCTTTTTCCTGCATAACACCTACAACAACAAGTACAATAAGCATTATGGCTATAATTACGAAATCACTCAAATCAAGTCCAAGGCTGAATATCGTACCATCAAATAATACCCATGGGTTAAAGTCTTTAAACGAACCAATAAACATTTTGGCAGCTATTGTAGCTGAACCTGCTCTGGAAAAAAGTCTTCCAAGGCTGCATAAGAAAAATGTTCTGAGCATCTGGAAAAAGCTCCAGCTAAAGCAGTCTGTCTTAATTCCAAGCTTCTTTGCAAGCTTTTCATAATAAGGCTCAAGCAAAATACTGGAAACGATTATGATACCATTCCAAAGACCATATGCTACATATTTCCAACTCGATCCATGCCACACACCTACGAAAAGGAATACAATGAACATAGAAAGGAAAGTTGGAAGCTTCTTTCCTATATAATTTCCAAGAATTTTTCTTGTCTTCTTTGAAAGTGAACCAAACTGTTTAGATAATGATAATGGATAGAAAATGTAATCTCTCATCCAGCTTCCCAGTGTAATATGCCATCTTCTCCAGAATTCCGAAACTGACTTGGCAAAGTATGGTCTCTCAAAGTTAAGCTCAAGCTCAATTCCAAATATCTGTGAAACGCCTCGCGCAATGTCCATTCCACCTGAGAAATCACAATATACCTGCAATCCATATGTTACACCTGCAAGGAATAAAAGTATGCCGTGATACTCTGTATAATTATCAAATATTTCATTTACCATTATTGCTATTCTGTCTGCAACGAGAAGCTTCTTCATAAAGCCCCATAAAATAAGCTGTGCACCCTGAGTCATTCTTGCATAATTAAATGAATGTCCCTCGTAAAGCTGATGAGCAAGCTGATCATGTCTTGCAATTGGTCCCTGAATAATCTGTGGAAAAAAAGACATAAATAAAGCAAATTTGCATATATTTCTGTCTGCGTCATATTTACTTCTGTAAATGTCAATAATGTATCCAATTGACTGAAGTGTATAAAATGATATACCAATAGGAAGAAGGTAATTCAGGCTTGGAATATCAACATGCATTCCAAAATGTCCGAGTATTCCATTGATATTCATTCCAAGGAAGCCTGAATACTTAAGTATAACAAGTATTCCAAGATTAATTACAACGCTTACTGCAACTATTCTTTTCTTCTTCTTAGTCTGAATCTTCTTATATCCAACTCTCTGCTCTCTTGTTAATTCTGCTTTGTGTTCAGCAAGATATGCCGTGGTTCCCTTGTTAATCTTTTCAAGTATAAGTCCTGCACAAAAAGCAACTGCTGTATTCGCCATCAGGAATACAATTAAATATGTGCTCGTCAAAAAAAAGAAAGTATAGCTGGCTGCCAACAATACTATCCATTGATACCTTTTAGGCATAATAAAATAAATACATATAATCCCCATTATGAACAACAGGAAATTTATCGATACAAAGTTCATTTTTTACCTCATTATTCTTTTATATAAATATTTGTAAATGTATAAAACATGTCATAATTATCTATTCTGTAAACATACAGATAGAACCTTCTTTCAAAGGTTCTACCGCAACAATTACTTATTCATTTTCAAGCTTCTCAATTAATTCCATCATAGCGCTAACGCTGTTAAAGTTCTCTGGTAATAAATCTTCAACGTTGATTTCAATTTCGAATGTTTCATTGAGTTCTGCGATTAATGACACAATATCAAATGAATCAAGTACACCACCATCGATAAGCTGTGTTTCATTTTCAAAATCAACCTCTGGACGTAAGTCCTTTAATATTTCCATTAACTGTTCTTTCATCACTATTCACCTTTCTATTGTATTTTTATAATCAATTTTAACATCTTAACATTTTTTTGTAAACTTTATTTATATAAATACTGTATAGAAACTAGCCCATCTTCTGTAAATCCATTCTTTTTATACATGTTAAAAGCCGGAGTGTTATCAATATCCACCCACAAATTACATGAAGAAACGCTTTTGTGTGAGCTTACCATATTAAACGCATATTTCAGCATTATCTTACCAAGTCCCTGTTTTCTGTAGGAATTATCCACCGATATGTGCTGCAGCAGGCAGTTCTTGCCTGAAACATCCATATATACAGCTGCTATAATCTTTTCGCCGTCCAGCATATAGTAAACTGTTTCACTCTTAATCATCTCATCCATTTCTTCTTCTGAGGGAAGCGGTGTACTTAATGCATCCAGACTGTTTTCCCACAGTCTTCTTATATCACTGCTGTAGACTGTGTCACCATATCCAAGGGTGTATTTACAGCTAACAGCCTCAGTCTCAACAGCTCTACTCATTCTTATATAGTATTTGTATCTTTCAAAACCGGCATTTGAAAATCTAAGCTCTTCCTTCTTTAGAAGTTCTTCTTTTTCTTTTCTTGTAACAAAATCAAGAACTATTGTCTTATCTTCCTTTGCTATTAATGGTTCTGAATCAGCAGCACAATAATAATATAAATGATCATACTCTTTCTCAACTACATATATGCACAGAAGCTCATCATATTCGCTGTAATACAGCTTAGACTTCTCAATATATTTCTTGACTTCATTTGGCATAAAGTAGCAATTGGTGGCTGCCGGAGAATGGGCTGCCTTAAATGCCTTGACTATACTTCTATACTGTTCAAAAGATTCTATCTTATACATTTTCAATATACTCTTTCTTAAGACTTACTCTATCTATCTTGCCATTCTTAGTCATTGGAAGTGCTTCAAAATGCATAAGCCTGTTAGGGAACATATACTTTGGAAGACTTGTTCCAAGGTCTGTTAGTATCTTCTTGTCGCACTCTTCTGCTGACTGATAGAACATTACTATTTTCTCTTTCTTATCGTCATACACACAGCACGCTGCATCAATATATGATAATGCATTTGCAATTACTTCGATTTCGCCGAGCTCAATTCTATGACCCATATGCTTAATCTGATAATCCTTTCTAGATACAAACATAAGCTGTCCTTCTTCATTGAAATAGCCAAGGTCGCCTGTTCTATATATTTTTTCCGGATAAACTGTGTTGATAGGATTCTGGCAGAATGCCTCCGCTGTCTTCTCAGGATTGTTGTAATATCCAAGAGCCAGCGATGAACCAGTAACACATATTTCTCCTGTTTTTCCGGCTTCTACAGGCTTATCCTCATCCAATAAAACAATTCCTGTATTCTTAAATGGAACGCCTATTGGAAGTGTCTCATCATCCTGATATGGTCTGTCGACTTTGTAAAATGTACAATTACATGTTATCTCTGTTGGTCCGTACAGATTAACATACTGTACCTCCGGAAGATTAGTTCTCCAATAATTGAGTACCTTATTGGACATAATCTCGCCTGAAAACATAACTGATCTTAGATATTCCGGAAGCTGCTTCTTAAATGCCTTAAGATTCTCAATAATTCTTAGTGCTGAAGCTGCCCAGATTATTGTATTTATCTTATGATCATTCAAATATGATATGAGCTTAGCCGGCGCAATAAAAAGTACCTTTGGTACTACATATAGTGTTGCCCCATTTCTGAGCGTTGAATATATGTCCTTTACTGATACATCAAAATCAAATGGTGCCTGATTACCAAATACTCTTGTCTCATCAAAATCAAATTCTTCTCTAAAATTGTCCACAAGATCGATTACAGAATGATTTCCAACTACTACGCCCTTTGGAACACCTGTTGAGCCCGATGTAAATATGGCATATAAAGGGTCAGTATCAAGCATATTGTCTCGTACAAGTACGAGCTTTTCTTCTTCTATTTCTCCTGTAATAATCTCGTCATAAAGGAATTCTGCACCCTTATAATTAATCTGCTCTAATATCTGAGCATCTTTTTCGTTCATTATTACACCCACAGGACTTAGCGTGTTGAATATGAGTTCAATTCTGCTGACCGGCATCAATCTGTCAACCGGCACGTAGAAATTACCACTTTCAACCACACCCATAAATGCTATAAGACTTTCTATATCTCTATCTATAAATACAACTACCGGCTTTCTGCTGCAATCTGGTAAAGCCTTGTTAATATTACTTCCTATTATTTTTGCCAGTTCACTTAATTTTGCATAAGTAACTGAATTATTCTGATCTGCAAATGCTATTTTTTCCGGAAAGTCTGCTGTTGACTTATCAAGAAAATCCAAAACTGTTCTCTTCATTTTATCCTCCATTTACACTATTGTACGGTATCTTGCTAATTCTAGCATTTTTGAATATATTAGTCAATAATTGAATATATTGTACTAAATTATCTCCAATTGTGGTGTTTATGTATCTTTTGAACTATATTTCTCAAGCTGTAATTCCATTAACTATTTTCTGCATTGTTGGATATTCCATTCTTAATAAAAATGCTGTATATGATGATTTTGTTTTTGGGGCTAAGGATGGGGTGATGACTGTTTTTAAAATACTTCCAACCATGGTCGGTCTGATGATTGGTGTGGGTGCTGTAAGCTCTTCCGGGCTGCTTTCCTTTTTAACTGATCAGTTCGCCAAATGTGCAGGTATTTTGCACATCCCTGCCGCAGTTATCCCTGCATTTATTATTAAAATGTTTTCCTCTTCCGCCGCTACAGGACTTGTTCTTGATATTTTTAAAAACTATGGTCCTGATTCTTACGAGGGTTTGATTCTTTCAATCGCTATGTCATGCACTGAAACGATATTCTACACTATGTCCGTCTACTTCATGACAGTTAAAGTCACTAAGACACGATGGACCCTGACCGGTGCTCTGTTTGCCACATTTGCCGGGATTGTGGCAAGTGTGGTTATGGCCGGGTGGATGTAAATACTCTCAATCAATCAAAATATTCCATTTTCCATTACGCTTACCATTTTCACGACAAATGTAACCTTTCTCTTGTAATTCGACTGTTCTACGCTTGATTGTTCTCTCTGACTTTCCAGACAGCTCCGCTATCCGCTTCTGAGTTGCTGTTGGCTCCGTTTTAAGAATATTCAACAATGTCAATTCTTCCAATGTGAGTTTCAAAGTGCCATTTTGGCACTTTGAATGGCACTTTGAATGGCACTTTTGCTTACATAATCAATATGCATATACCTGTTATTCAAATCATAATGCATTTCTAAAGTACCATGAATTGGTAGCAAATGTTTCATTGCTGTTTTCCAAGCATTACTTTTTCTATTACATCTGGTTCCCCTTGACGAATATACTCTTCCAGTTCTACTTGCCACTCTTTATTATCCGCCATAAATTATCTCCTTTACATCAAGTAATTCCACCTCTTTACACCAATCTTATCTAAATTATTCTAATAATAACTCCATCATTCAAATAATGCCACATGTGAATTTTTAGCTTTTATCCTGCATAATCTTGCAAAACACCACCGCCACCAGAGTGCTGCATAACGTCGCTGCGATCCCAGGTCCTACCACTGCGGTAGGATTCACACTTCCATACTGACTGCGATAGGCAATGATATTCACTGGAATTAATTGCAACGAAGATATATTCAGCACTAGAAAGGTGCACATTTCATTGCTGGCAATTCCTTTTGGCATAGCATCCGCATTCCTGCGTTCTTCCTCCAGTTTACCCAGTTCTTCCATCGCCTTTAACCCTGCAGGTGTTGCCGCCCAGCCGAGTCCCAAAATATTAGCTACAATATTTGTTGAAATATACTCGAGTGCTTTTTGATTTCTCGGAATACCAGGAAACATATAATGTACAAATGGGTATATTTTATTTGTTATTCCTTCAACAATTCCACTTTTTCTTGCTACCTCCATGACTCCTGACCACATTGCCACAACCCCAAGCATCACCATGCAAATATTAACTGCTTCTTTGGATGAGTCCAAAAGGCCATTTGTCAAATCTTCCATATTTCCTGTCACCATTGCATATACAACGGCACCCAAAATCATAACGGCCCAAATATAATTTAGCATTCACTGCTCCCAATATGCTATTTATATATTGTATTAATCTCACTATCTATACATGCGTATAAAGCCTGAATATCTATTGGTTTTGATATGTGTGCATTCATTCCTGCCGAAATTGAAGCTGTAATATCCTCAGTCAGTGCATTGGCTGTCAGCGCTATTATTGGCACAACTGCCGATTTTTCAGACAACTTCCTTATCACTCTTGTTGCCTCGTATCCATCCATCTGTGGCATCTGAATGTCCATCAAAATAATGTCAATTATGTTTTCGTATTCCCTGTAAATTTCAACAGCTTCTTTTCCGTTCCATGCTTTGATTACGTTCGCACCCACATTTTTTAGCATTTCACATACAATTGCCATGTTGAGGTCGTTATCCTCTACCACAAGTATTGACTTTCCATCAAAATTATACTGCGATGATACGTTGCCTGCTGTCCTATATTTTCCACCTATATTAATAAGGACATTGAATAATGTTGACTGAAACAGTGGCTTTTGAACTATCATATCAGCACCTTCTCTAATCATCTCCTGTTCATATTCATGCCCCTCATTTGTTGCAACTATAATGGATAATTCTTTATAATCAAATGATTTTCTTATATTTCTAATATTTTCACTGGAATCCTTGTCAATTACGCTACCGTCAATTATACATATTTTGTACCCACCTGCTCTTATGGTGTCACATATATCTGTAAATGATTTTACAATCTCATACTCCACCTTCATATTGCTTAGTACAGTGCTCATATATCTGCCTGATTCATCATCAGCATCAGCCACAAGCACTTTAATTCCGTTGAAAATATTTGATTTATCCTCAAAGCTATGTCTTGTTGATTCAAATGGCAAATCAATTACAACCGTTGTTCCTTCTCCCTGAACCGATTCAATGTTAATGGCTCCATGCAGTATTTCAACCAGATTCTTTGTAATTGACAGGCCAAGTCCATTGCCATTTCCTGAATTTGCCGAAATGTTTCTATCCTGTTCAAATGGAATATACAGTCTTTCCATCATTTCCTCACTGATACCGCATCCGGTATCTCTAATTACAAATCTAAGATATACCGTTCCATTTTTATCGCCCATCTGTGATGCCACAATTTCAACTTCACCATCGGTCGATGTATACTTTACAGCATTTGACAAAATGTTTGATAGTATTTGGTAAACCTTTATGTCATCGCCGATAACATATTCATCATTTATGTCATTTACCATCATTACAAACTTTATTCCCTTTTCGCGACATTGCTGATTATATGATTTCATCAATCTCGACAGCAACTTTTTCATATCAAAAGGTGTTCTCATTATGTGCATTTTATTGCTTTCTATTGCCGACATGTCAAGAACATCATTTACAATATTCAACAAAATTCCTGATGCCTCATCTATCTTATCAAAGCAGTCTTCCATTTTAGCCTTATCATCAGTATGCTCCCTGGCAACCGCCGATATTCCTGTAATGACATTCATAGGGGTCCTGATATCATGGCTAATCTTGGTTAAGAATTCCCGTTTTGCAAGGTTCGCATTATTGGCCTGCAAAGCTGATTGCGCAAGCTGTTCATTTTTTACCTTGATTTTCTTCAAATTAATTCTGATGCTGATTATGACAAATACAAGCATTACAATGCACAAACCAACCAAAGCAATTATTACATCGATCCATTTTTTATACTTAACATATATATCATGTGTTGAAAGACTATATGGCGACAGCAGTGTGTCATGTGTTATTATTCTGTTTATGCTGTCCTGCGATACTGCTTCAATGCATTTGCTAAATATTGTGTAAATATAAGAATTTTCTTCTGAGTTGCACACAATTACATTGCTATCATCAATGTTATAGTATGGATTTAGTTCAATCTGCAAATACTTTGGCTTTTGTAACCAGTAATTTCCTATATACTCATTCTGTAAAGTGACATCTGCGGCACCTGAAACAACTGCATCAAGGCACTCTTTAGCCGTACTGTAGTAAACAATCTGTGCATTTTCATAGCTTAAATTCATATCCTCTAGTATTTTTGGAACCGCAATTATTACATTTTCATCATGAGAGTAGTCATAATCCAGCATATACATTGGTACAACACAGCTTGTATATAGCTTTTTTTGTAAATGTGTATCCCTTTTCACTCAGCCCCATATTGTTGTAATAAATTCCTGCCAGAGCATCAACTTCACCATTTCCAATCGCCTTAACACATTGATTCATGCTGTCCATGGGAACATACTCCACCTTGAGTCCGCTAATACCCGATAATTTATCAACAATATCTATAACTATGCCTGCTGCCTGTTTTTTCTTTTCATCATAATATGATACAGGATAGCGATTGCTCAAATACCCGATTTTTATTGATTGCTGCTCCTTGATATATTCGATTTCTTCTCTAGTCAAATACGGGTCAGAATCAACGCCTTTATCTTCGTAGTATTTGCTCTGAAGCTCATCTCTATATGAGATATTATCAGCCAATATCCTGCTCATGACCTGATTAATTTCAGGAATACATTCAGAGCCCTCATAGGACATAATGTAATATGCGTCACAGCTGTATTTTCCAACCAGCTTTAGCTCATCATGGCGCACCATATTTTCTGATGCAATCATATCAACCTGTCCATTCATGAGTGCATATGTCATTTCTGCATCACTTGAATAGTATCTGGATTTGTAGGAAAATCCATGTTTCTTTGAATATTCACTCACCAGCTTTGTATTGATACTTCCAGACAAAAATCCAATGGTCTTATTATTGAAATGTTCATAATCTTCATAATATATATTTTCGTTATTAGGCAGTGAATATAGCATTCCAACCACAGTTCCGAAGCTCTGGCTTGTATAGTCATAAACTTCATCACGTTCTTTCGTGTACTTAGCCGTACATACAATATCAATTTCATGATTCTTCAGCTTTTCCAAGCATTTACTCCAGGTGTCCAGCTCATATGTGTATTCATAGCCGGTGTATTTCCCTATTTCATTTAGAAATTCCACACCATAGCCCTCATAGCTTCCGCCCTCATTTTTCCCAATAAAACCGTTATAGCCAATGTAGCCAACGCGGATTACCTTCTTTTTATTTTCATCTGCATACATGCCAGTATGACAAATAGTACTGATAATGCATACCAGTACTACAATTACAGCAATATATTGTGTGGTTCTTCCACGTTTCATTTGCCTCACCCTCTTTATTTGACGCTTATCTGCGAATAAATATCACGTTTTGAAACTCCTCTGTCCTTAGCCACAAGCTTCATGGCTTCTTTTCTGTCAATTCCCTGTTTCTCGTAATATTCCATGTGATCTTCTACCGACATTGACAGCCACTCTCTCTGGCTTTCTTCATCTATGTCATCAAAGCTCTTTCCTTCAATAACCAGAACATGTTCCCCCTTAGGATCACGCTCCTCGTAGCTTGCTATGGCTTCTTCCAATGTTGTCTGCATGGCACTTTCGTAACGCTTTGTAAGCTCCTTACATATCGTTATTCTTCTATTTCCCAGTGCTTCAAGGAGTTCGTTCAAGGTCTTCACAAGTCTGTGTGGTGCCTCATATAAAATAATAGTTCTTGTCTCACTCTTAAGCTCTTCAAGAATTCTTTTTTTCTCTTTCTTATCAGAAGGCAAAAATGCCTCAAATGCAAATCTTCTTGTTGGCAATCCTGAAATTGTAAGTGCTGTTACGCATGCTGCCGGTCCCGGAAGTGATGTCACTTTGATTCCTGCTTCATAGCACTGCCTTACAAGCTCCTCACCAGGATCTGATATTCCAGGTGTTCCTGCATCTGTTATCAGTGCAACATCTTTTCCTTCCTGCATAAGTCTGACAAGATATTTTGCTTTATCTATTTTATTAAATTCATGATAGCTGGTCATAGGTGTCTTGATGTCAAAATGATTGAGAAGCTTAATACTGTTTCTTGTATCCTCAGCACCTATTAAATCTACTTCATTTAAAATTCTGACTACCCTGTATGTAATATCCTCCAAGTTTCCTATTGGAGTTGCACACAAATACAGCATTCCCATATGGTACTCCTTTCATGGTGTTATGTTAATCTAGTACCCATATATATCATATATCTCGTCTGTATATTTGCCCTGTTCCTTATACACTATAATTGGGGCTTCCATTTTCAGCATTGATTTTCCACCTCTTACTGCCTCAATAAGTACCATGTTGGCATCCTTATCCTTAAATGGATGTACCATTTTCATTCGTTTTGGCTCCATCTTATGAGCAGTTAGGCATGTTATTATCTCAATAAGCCTATGTGGTCTGTGAACCATATAGAATCTTCCGCCCGGTCTAAGCAAAAGTGATGCCTCCCTGACAACGTCCTCAAGGGTACACATTACTTCATGTCTTGCAATTGCCTTTGGCATATCAGGATTCTTAAGTCCGTGACAGTCGTTCATATATGGTGGATTGCTTGTCACAACATCAAATGAGGCTTTCTTAAATATTGTACTAGCCTCCCTGATATCTCCATTCACTATGTCAATCTTGTCCTGTAGGTCATTGTACAACACACTTCTTGTGGCCATATCAGCACTTTCCTTCTGAATTTCAAGGCCTGTATAATGCTCTCCGTTCCATTTGGCCTCCATCAGTATGGGGATTATTCCTGTCCCGGTTCCAAGATCTATACATTTTTCTCCCTCTCTTGCATTTGCAAATGAAGATAAAAGTACTGCATCCATACCAAAACAGAACTTTTCTGAGTTCTGAATTATCTTATATCCATTTCTTTCAAGATCGTCTAGTCTCTCTCCAGGATAAATATTAATCTTCAAACTTAGACTTTCCTTCCTTTCTCTCAAGTGCCTCAAGTGCCTTTAACTCAGCGTCTATATGAACGTTTTCCTTCTTGAACTTTCTCTTGAACTTAAGTTCGTCTACAGGATATTCTCTGATTTCTTTTTCGTCATTTACCTCGACAATTACTTTTACCTTCTGTCTTAGCACGCTGACATTCTGTACCTCACCCTTCAGTCCGTCAATTGTTGTTACTCTGTCTCCAATATTTGGAAGTGTACTGTTGAGATATTCATATGTCTCTTCTTCGTTCTTCAGACAGCACATAAGTCTTCCGCACACACCTGATATCTTTGTAGGATTAAGTGATAGATTCTGTTCCTTCGCCATCTTAATCGATACAGGTATGAAATCCGATAAATATGAGCTGCAGCAAAGAGGTCGTCCACAAATACTGTATCCACCAAGTGCTTTTGTCTCATCTCTTACACCAATCTGTCTAAGTTCAATTCGTGTCTTAAATACTGATGCGAGGTCCTTTACAAGCTCTCTAAAATCTATTCTTCCGTCTGCGGTGAAATAGAACAATACCTTGTTATTATCAAATGTGTACTCTGTATCAATGAGTTTCATCTCAAGTCCATGTTTCTTAATCTTTTCTATGCAAATATCAAATGCCTTTTTCTCTTTTGCCTTGTTATCTGCCTCTATCTTATCGTCTTCCTGCGTTGCTATTCTAATGACAGGCTTGAGTGGCTGAATTACCTTGTCATCTTCTACTTCTCTATTTCCAAGTACAACTGTTCCGTACTCAATTCCTCTCGCTGTCTCAACTATTACATGCTGGTTCTTATCTATCTCATACCCTGCAGGATCAAAGAAATATATCTTTCCTGCTTTTCTAAATCTAACTCCAATAACCTTAATCAATGTGGTTCTCCTTCCTTATTTCAAGTTGTCCTTTATATTTAGGAACATTAATTCCATTGTAAGATCAAAATTAACATTTGATTTTAGTCTTACCTTTGCTTTGTCCAGTCCTTCAAGTATATTCTCAATTCCATTGTATGAGGCTTTGCTTGCCTGACTTGCAATTGTATTTACTTCGTCTCTAAAAAGTAATTCTCCTACATTCACAGAGGCCTTGTACATAAGCACATCTCTGTACCACAATGTTATTATGTCAATGTAGTCTTCTATTTCCACCTTATAGTCTGCTGAACGCTTAACAGCAGCAACAAGTTCATACACTTCCATCTGATCAATATATTTTACTAAATGTACTACTTCATCCTTGAGTTCATTGAACTTCTCTGAGGATGCCAGTCTTATTGCTTTTCCCATATTTCCTCCTGAAAATGATGCTATAACCTCTGCTCTGTAATCCGGCAGGCTCAAATTCTTCATTAAATACGCCTTGATAGTGCCTTCTGGCAGCGGCTTTACATTCATCATTATGCATCGTGATAGAATAGTCTGTAAAAACATTTCAGAATTAGTTGTGAGAAATATGATAACTCCGTATTCCGGTGGTTCTTCTATTGTCTTAAGCGCCCCATTCTGCGTCTGAACCGTCATCTTCTGTGCTTCGTCAACTATATACACCTTGTGTTTCGCCTTGTATGGCTTAATCTGCATATCTGAGACTAGCTGTTCTCTTATCTCATCTATACCTATTGTCTGTGGTTTCTCATGAGTAACCCATATTACATCTGGATTATTGTCATTCATCGTCTGCTTGCATGCTGAACATTCCATGCACGGAACTCCAGTACCCTTTTCACACATTATTGCCATTGCAAATGCTTTGGCTAGTGTCTTCTTACCCATTCCGCTTTCGCCATTGATAATGTAGGAGTGCGATATTCTATTGTACTTTACAGCATGTGTAAAATGCTCTTTGATCTGGGATTCCCCGATAATATGATCATATCCAGCCATCGCTATATTGTCCTGCACTTTCCTTATGTTATTATGTCTAACAGTAAGCCTCTGATTTCACCAACTTTGTTTAGTATATCTATATTATCCTTTTCATCTGACAGTAATGCTTCTGCCAGCTCATCAAGATTCTTGTCTATCAGTCTGATAATACCATACACTCTATGTCGCCCTTTTCTGTCGAGAAAGTTCTCTCTGGAAAATCCATGTGATCTGTATACGACTTCATTTAGAAAGCTTTTAACTAATTCTCTATACTTTCTCATATCTCTTATATCTGCATGCTTTGAAAGCTTCTTGCCCTGATCTGAAATTTCGTTCATCAAAGCACTTACTTTTGCCTGAAGATCACTTTCTTCTATGTTACTGGCTAGCATGAACTTAAAGCTTCCATCGCTGTCCTGAACCTGCTTGGCCTGTTCAGGCTGTACAACATTATTCAGTTCATTAACCTTGATTTCCATAGTCAGGCTCCTTTGCGCATAGAGATAGTTTTATTATATAATAATTTTTTCTTTTAGTAAAGTTATCAAATAACTTTTCTTATGGCCGACGTTTACTATAATTCATAAGAGCAGGCAAATTCTGATATGCATTACATGAAAACGCAGGTTTCAGAACTGATTATGAGATAATATCTGATGGCAATATGCGTAAAGTCTTACGCGAATCAATGAAGAAAAAGTAATAATATATAGCTACATTTTATAGTAAAAAAAATCCGTAGAAAGCCCTAATTTAAGGGAATCTACGGATTTTAACTTTCAAAGATGGGCGTTGATATTGTACACATTCTTGTACTACTGTTAATTACCAGTGCCAAGGATGCCTAAAATAATTCAATAATTTTACTAAACATATCTTAACACTTTATCTGCTAGTTGCTCAGCAGACATTCCTTGTGTATAAAAATCGGTGACATCTATCAATTCATACTCTCCTTATAACGTTTCTTAAAATTCATTAGATTCATAATTTCTTTTTTATCAATATCTGACAGTTCGGAGAATGTGCGTGCAAACGCTCTTACCTCTGTCTCCTCCAATACTTTTCCATAAAGGAGTTCATCTGTACTAACGCCATACAATTTTGCGAATTTAACCAACTCATCAGAAGTTACTTTCCTTGTTCCTGCTTCAATTGCAACAATTGTTGTTCTTGTCATATCTAATTGTTTTGAAACGAATTCTTGAGATAATTTCAACTTCTTTCTTATTTGTTTAAGTCTTTCATTCATTTGTCTTTACTCCTTTCATGCTAAGTACTAGTTTACACCTAATGTTCGTAAATCGCAACACTAAATATCAGATTTTATGACATTTATAGTATATACCTATTTTATTCTTTTGTGTAGTCTTTTCAAAAAATATTTGATATCCATTTATATATGATATCTGGATTCATTCTATAAATCTCTCTAAAATCTGAATACCTTAATTTACCTGATTACCTGCTCAACCATATTATTTCATATTATTCTTAATTTTTCTGATACAATCATCCATGTTATCATTTTCATATCTAACCTTAATACCACATTCTGTTATTCTTTCCTCGGAAAAGTCCTTTGCATCAGCAAGAAATCTTCTGCACATTTCTTCATATTTAGGTACATTCTGTTCGCGTTCACGACCTATGGCACGCATAAGTCTCTCACCGTCATCAACCTGTATATACAGCGGAATCACGCGATCTGCTCCATAGTAATCTCTCACTTTTTCGTAAGATTCTAGTGTGCCTATTACAATGTAATCCTTTGTGAGCTCAACCTGACCATCATCAACTGTAAAATAATTCCATACACCATACACTGTATTGTAGCTTCTTCGTTCAATGACTTTGCCTGCTTTCTCAAGATCTAGCATAGTTTGTTCATCAACAAAATGATATTCAACCCCTTCACGCTCACCCTCTCGCATTGGGCGGGTTGTATAACCCACAATCGTTCTAAGATCAAGGGATGTATCTGCCAACAGCTTCTTAAATATTGTATCTTTTCCAGATGAGCTTTTGCCCATAACAAAATAAATCTTATTCACATTAACCTCTTTCCGGAGCATTCCTGCGACGGAGGCGAAGAGAAATTCGCACAGGCGATTTCTCTTCTGCCATAAATACTATTTGTGATGCTCCTGCACAAATGTAATCTTCTCAAATTTCTCTTTATAATACCTTTATTTTCATCGCCTGTTCGTCATATATACCCTGAATTTCAAGTCCTGACTCAGCGAAGTCATTCACAACTTTTATCACTTCATTTGTAATCACTTCACCCGGTGCAATTATCGGAATACCCGGTGGATAAATGTACGCATACTCCGCAGATACTTTGCCTGCGGCATCCGTAAGCTTAACTACCCGAGTACTTTCTGCATCTATTGCTTCAGATATGGTTCTTACCACAATTGCGGGTGGAAATGCCAATGTTGTTCTAGAATTATCGCAAATAACATTATCAGATAATTCTAGATTTCTGTCAAGCTCTTCCAGTGCTATCCACAACCTCTCAAGCCCCTCCTCTGTATCCATAAATGATGTCATGCAAATTACATAATTTCCAGATGCCATTTCCGGCTGAAGGTGGTACTTTGTTCTAAGTTCGTCATAAAGCCACTTCCCTGTCTTTCCTGCATTCTTTGTGGAAATCACTATTTTGCTGATATCTCTATCAAAAATCCCATAATTTCCGATAATATCATCATTTACAACCTTTAAATGCCTAAGCTTCTCTGATTTTTTGTAAAAGCTCTCAAGCATTGAAATATAGGGAACATATTGAGTACCTCCGTTGTCTATCATGTTCTGAATGCAATCATTTATTGATGCCATCAGAACATAAGATGGGCTGGAGGTCTGATAAATTGACAGATACCTTTTAACTTTATCCACATTTATCAAACTATTTTTGCACACATGAAGAAGTGCCGTTTGAGTCATTGAATCAAGCGTCTTGTGAAGACTTTGGATTACCATGTCTGCACCACAGTCAATTGCTGACTTTGGAAATCGCTTATGCCTGCTAAAATGGGCACCATGAGCCTCATCGACTATCAGCGGAATTCCATGCTGATGAGCAATGTCTGCAATGGATTTTATATCCGAAACGCAGCCCTCGTAGGTTGGTGATGTTATAAATATTGCTTTTATATTTGTCTGACTATTTAGTGTGTTTTCGATATTTTTCAAAAGAATTCCACCATTTATCCATAGTTTATCAACAAATTGTGGATAAGTGTATGATATTTTTAACTTTTTGAGGTAAATCGCGTTAAAAACTGACTTGTGACAATTTCTTCCCACCAATATTGTATCGCCATCATTTGTTGCCGCAGAAATCGCTGTAAGTATACCGCTTGTACTTCCATTTACCAAATAAAATGTATAATCAGTTCCATAAAATTCGGCGGCCTTCTCCATTTCTTCCTTGAGAATATCCTCAGGGTGATGCAGATTATCAAATCCATCAATTTCCGTAATATCCATTTGGTAATGCTCTAAATCGCTGTTACCCTTATGTCCCGGCATATGAAATCTGTAATAATCACTATTTGCATAGGATTTTAATTTACTTCTCAATCTACCCATTTCTATAATTCCTCTGCTGCATCTCTGATATGTCCATGGCATGTAAACATAACAACCTGCCCATTTTCACTGTATTTTTTCAAATAATTCATAGTCTTCTCTGTTCTTTCATCATCATATTGGGCAAGAATATCATCCATAAATAATGGCATATTTTCTTTATCTTCATAAGCAAGCTTAATAATCGCGAGTCTCAATGCCAAATACACCTGGTCTATTGTTCCGTTGCTTAAATATGCATAATCTCTATAGTGCGATTTATCAGAGCTCATTACCTGAACCTTGTAATCCTTATGAACCATTGTCTCATCATATACACCACCTGTTATGTCGCTGAGTATATCAGAAGTCTTCCTGTTAAGCTCCGGTCCGAAGCTCTGCCTTATTTCATTAATTGTGTCTTCCATAACATTGCAGGCAATATCTGCAACCTTATAATTGTGTTCCAATTCCACAAGCTGTTCTTTATCAGTCGAAATCTCCCTGAGAATTGTTTCCGGATTACTATCAATTGATTTAATCTTCTCGGCTGCCTGTCTCTGAGCAGTGTGAAGCCTTGAAAGCTCCGACTCTGCCAACACATTTTGGGACTTAAGCAAATCAATATTTTCCTCAGTCAAGCCACTTTCACTACACTCAATCTGTTCCTCCACAAGCTGTGATACAGATTTATTGCTGTACCCATAGACCTTTTTCTTAGTATCAAGCTCATCCTTTTTAGTTCTAACCTTGGACAATTTATTCTTATAGTCTGACAACTTGGATATGGCATCTTCAATATAAGTCACCTCACCAAATATCTTCATATTTTCCATGAATTGCTTACCAGCTAATGCAATATCTTCATTTGAAGTTCTAATGACAGCAATATTTTTCTCATATTCAATATATGATTTTTGCAGCATTTCTACACCGGATGAATTATATTTTCCAAGCAAATCATCAAGTCTCTGTTTGGAAGCTGCAGCATTTTTACATGCCTCATCATACTCTTTCTGTGCATTTTCAAGCATCGCCTGCACTTCCTTCATATGCAGGCTTCTCTGATGTTCGTCGTTAGCTGATGCTTTTCTAACATTCATATACAAATATACCAACAAAGCTGCAACCGCAAGTCCTGCAAGGAGTACTGGTGTTATAAATATTCCTGCAGCAACGGACAACACACCCACTATAATTGCCAGAATAATAAACATAGGGCTCTCTGATGTATTTTCATTAATATGTTCTGCTTCATTGGCACTAATCTCTGATTTAGCTCTGTCTAGTCTGTCTTTTGCAGTCTTTTTGTTGTAATCAGCTTCCTTAACTGCATCCTCCAGCTTCCTTCCCTGAGCCAGTACATCCTCAGTAATTCCCATATTCTCAGGCAGTTTTTTTTGGGGCCTTGAGGCTTTATCTGCCAATATTTCATTCTCACTAATGAATCTCTGTGACTCCTGCGCAGGCATATATTTATACACTGATTGCTTTAGCTCATCATAAGTGTTTTCAAGGTTGATAAGCTCCTCTAAATACAAAAATCTAATTCGCTTATTCCTGTTTTCCTGCTCCTTCTTGAGCTCAGCTATTCGCTCAACAATGCTGTTGTATTCCTCTCTTGCACCGGATTGTTCCTTTTCAATGGAGCTTATTCGCAAATACTCATCATTCAGCTCATCAATTTTTGCTTTCAATTCAGGAATTTCACCTGTTCTGCCGCTCTTGGAAATAAGAGCCTCCCTGGCTGATGTAAGCTTTTTCATTACCTTGTCAGTTGACACAGTTTCATCACCACTGGCAGACATATTACTAATCTTCTCAGCTATTGAATCATTTGTTGAAGTTGCTGTAAATGTGTATTCGCTGCCAATATATATACTTCGTTCAAATGCCTCCGCATCCATCTCAAAAAAAACATTTCCCGGATCCTCACCTACCGGAAGGTTTACCTCTTCTGTACCATTTTTGTAAATGGAAAGCTTGTCGCTTTTCTCCGATTTCCCCCATGTCTTCTCCATTCGATAGCTGTCGCCGCCATACTCAAATTCTATGCTGCCATCCATTTTGCTTCCGTTCCATGGCATATATTTAAGCCGCATATTTTTACTAATATCTTTGCCGCCCTTACTTCCTGCCGGCTTTCCATAAAACATCATATCAATAAATGCCATGATTGTTGACTTTCCATATTCGTTTTCACCATAGACAAGATTAAAACCATCTGTAAATTCCAGCGTAAAGTCTTCCAGCTTGCCAAACGAAGTTATATGCAATTTTGTTATCTTCATATTTATTCTCCAATCTGTTATCTAAACGCTTTATAGCCCATATCAAGGGCCTCGCCATACAACTTTGCTTCCTTTGCTTTTCCTGCTGCCTCATAATCGCGAATCATCAACAACATTTTTTTCACAAACATTCCCTTGAGATTTTCCTCCCTGGCTATGGCATCATAATCAACATTTAATTCTGTGCGGTCTTTGATTTTCGCAAAAAATACTTCCATGGCCGCCGCTATTTCTTCCGGCGAAATCCTTATGGAATCATCAATTTTTCCTGTGATACTTATTTTGTATAAATGCTCTCTGAAATTATCATCACATTTTTTAAGCTCTTTTTCTATATAATACACAACTTCTCTTGTATCATTTGCCTGGCTAACGTCTGCATTCACCTCAAAATGCATTCTTCTTGCCATATGTCTATACTCTAAATTACATTCTCTGGTCGTGATGTCTCCTATGTAAATTCCCTTTGAGCCAAGCTCATCAAATCCTCTTCCCTCATGACATCCGCTGTATGAATACCATGTTTTACCCTGCTTGTCTATCTCGCTTCTCAAATGAATATGACCAAGTGCCAGATAATTCAGCCCACATTCCTTTATCTGTCTGACAGTAATTGGGTTATAATTGCTCTCTCCCGCACCTCGCACAAGTTCCCCATGAAGAACTCCAATATTAAGAAAATCATCCTCCGGGTATTTAAGTTCCGTATCCATAAGTGGCATTATCTGATACATAGATGTAAATGCCGCGCCAAATACTCTTACCTTATCCTCAGGAAACTCAACATATTCCCATCCACCTCTGAATATATGTACATTTTCACTCCACAAATGCTCATCAAGATAACATGACCCTGACGCCGCATAGTCATGGTTACCAGGTGAAATGCATACCTTTGTGTCAGGGATAGAAGCAAATGCCGCTGCCACATCCTTTACAAGGGAAGCATTTGGTCCGGCGGTATCAAACATATCTCCCGCAATAAGCAAATACTTCACTTCTTCGCTCTCACATAATCGCACTATATTCATAAATGTATTCTTAATCTCTGCCATTCTTGTAACACCAAGATGACCAAGAGAACTACCACCGGCTCCAAGATGCAAATCTGCACAATGTATTATTTTCATATCGTTCTCCATTCTAGAGCATCCTACAATGGTGCATTGCCCTTGCTCTACTTATTTACTATTCTACTCACTTCCGTCAGGCGTTTGCCCTGGCAGCCTAAATGTCACTCCAAGTATCATTACCGCACCAATTATCTCTATAACACCTACATTCTCATGCAAAAAAATAGCTGACAGCACAATTGCCGAAGCAGGGTCAATATAGCTTAAAACAGCAACCTCCTGCGCCTTCATCTTCTGTATTGTGGAAAAATACAGCACATAAGCTATTCCCGTGTGCACTATACCAACAATTATCAGCATAATTATTTCACTGCCTTCTATATGCACATCCGCCGGATTCCATGTAGCCAAAATATATGGTACCAAAACCACCGTAGCCACTCCAAGCTGTATCATCGTCAAGATAATATCATCCATATCATGAATAAATTTATTCATAATTATGACTCCCGCATACAAGCATGCCGCTCCAAGTGCAAATAGAATACCTTTGATTTCGCTGATATCATTTATTCCGGTTTCTAGAATTCCTGATACCAGTATCATCCCGCAAAACGCTATAAATACACGGACAATCTTTGATATGCTTAAATGCTCCTTCAAAAAAACAGGGGATACAATCATAACAATTACCGGCGCCATATAATATGTAAGTGTTGAGGTTGCAATGCTTGTATAATTATAGGCTTCGAACAGCAGCACCCAGTTAACACCTATCGCTGCTCCTGATAGAATAAGCCATACAGCATTTTTCTTAAGTACCTCCTTTGATATAGTTTTCTTCATAACAAATATTGCCGCCACCAAAAAAAGAGTTCCAAGTGCACCGCGTACAAATGCAGTCTCACTGGATGAAAGTGGTATATTTCTCACAAACAAACCTATACTTCCAAAAATCAGCATGGCTGTTACAATTCTTAATCTATACATATCTTAAGTACTTACCTTTCAAATCATTTAATGATATAATAACACATTCCATAGAAAAAATACATTTTTAATAGTATAAATGGAATACTAAAATATACAGCTAAAGGATTGGAGATTTACCCTTGATAAATATAAATACGCGACTAGTAAATGGCATATCATTTAAAGAATATTACAGTTCCACACATACAAAAAAGCCGTTGATTATCATTGAACATGGTATAGGTGGAAATAAAGATTCATTTGCATGCCTGGCACACACACTTGCTTCGAAGGGCTATTTTGTAATATGCCCTGATGCATATGGCCATGGCGATACTGTTTCAGAAGAACTGACAGTTCCCGCAATTACTGTAAAAACAGCTGAAAACTTCGAAAGAATACTTGAAGAATATGGCAGAAGCCCGGAGGCAGATGTATATAATTATGGAATTATTGGCTTTTCTCTGGGAGGCTGTGCCGCATACTACTGTGCTTCACATAGCAAATACTCCCCTTCTGTGATTGCAACAATTTGTGCAACTCCCGACTGGAGTGAGCTCACAGGAAAATCCATAATGTACAATACTTTTTTAAATAACAGCTGGAAAGCAGTCACTGATGCCACCGCAAAAAAAGCAATTGATGATTATCTTATTTCAAACTCACCTTTAAACAATTTAAATGCATTAAAAGACACACATTTTCTTATTATAAAAGGCGGGAAGGATACAACCGTTCCTGTTAATGCCAGTGAAAAATTTAACACATCTATTAATGATCCTAACAGATGTGTTTTCAGTGTATACGAAAATCTTGGTCATATGGTAAATAACGATGAACTGGATGAAGTTCTACAATACATTGAGGAGTATTTTAACGCATAGTTTATTTCTCTTGTGCCATAGAATACTATTTGTGATGCTCCTGCGCAAATAGCTGTTTGAAAAATCTTGTCATTTTACAGATAAAAAATATCAAAAATTGTCAATTGACATTTGATTTTTTAAGTAGTATACTGTCAACAACTTAAAAAACTAAACCGACGAACGAGAGAAGTAGTTAAGAAAGACATTCCCAGAGAGCTGCAGGTGGTGAGATTGCAGTAATGAATGACTTAGTGAATGGACTTGCGAGGGTGACTTGAAATCATATTCGTATGAAAGTAGACGTCAACGGGGTTTCCGCCGTTACCAGAGGAAGACATATGATAGTATGTTTGAGTGGATATGTTATACATATCAATTTGGGTGGTACCGCAGAAGCAAGCTTTTGTCCCTGTTTTATACAGAGACAAGAGCTTTTTTTAATGTAATAACGGAATGGAGGATTATTATGAACATCGAAAATTACAAGGATTACAATTTTATACCAATCTACAGAGAAATTTATGCAGATGTAATCACACCTATTACCTTGCTTCGAAAGATAGCTGCATCCTATGATGACTATTATCTTTTAGAGAGCGTTGAGGGCGGCAACAACTGGTCAAGATATTCATTTCTTGGCTACAATCCTTTATTTCACATTATCGCTAAGGATGATAAAGCATTTATCAAATCCAAAGATAATGTAACCCCCTTGGATAAAGCACCTGTTGATGCACTCAAAGAGCTCATAAGTAAATATCGTTCCCCTAAAATCAAAGGGCTTCCAACATTTACAGGTGGACTTGTAGGGTATTTCTCATACGAAATGATTCATTACGCAGAACCTAAGCTTCATATAAAGCCTAATGAATTTAACGATTACGATTTGATGTTGTTTGACAAAGTAATCGCCTATGATCATCTTAAACAGAAAATTATTATTATGGCAAACATGAATCCAGATGATGGGCAAAAGGGATATGACGCAGCGATGAAAAGCATCGATGAAATTATGAATCTCATATATGATACAACTCCTCTTCCTGATTTGTACGGTGATGAAAATGTTCTTTTCACCTGCAATACAACTGAAGATGAATATGCAAAAATGGTTAACAAAACCATCGATTATATACGTGAAGGTGACATTTTTCAGGCTGTAATATCAAGAAGATTTGAGGCAGATTACTATGGCAGTCTCCTAAATGCTTACAGGGTTCTCAGAACCACCAACCCATCACCATATATGTATTTCATTTCCTCCGACAGTCTGCAGATAACAGGAGCTTCTCCGGAGACAATGGTCAAAGTAATCGACGGACAAATCACAACATTTCCAGTTGCCGGAACACGTAAGAGAGGCAGGAACGATGAGGAGGATGATGCACTGGAAAAATCACTGATGAGTGATGAAAAGGAGCTTGCCGAACACAATATGCTAGTTGACCTTGCAAGAAATGATGTGGGTAAGATTTCCAAATACAAAAGTGTATACCTTAAAGACTATATGAAAATCCACAAATTTTCTAAGGTCATGCACATTGCTTCCACTGTATGTGGAACTCTTAAAAGCGACAAATCCTCGTATGATGCAATCAGTGCTCTTCTACCAGCCGGCACACTTTCCGGTGCACCAAAGTTTCGTGCATGCGAAATCATTGATGAGCTCGAACCTGTATCAAGAGGCGTGTACGGCGGAGCAATTGGCTATATAGATTTTTCCGGAAACCTTGATGTATGTATAGCAATACGAACCGCAGTTAAAAAAGGAAATACCGCATATGTTCAGGCAGGTGCAGGTATTGTAGCCGACTCAGTACCTGCAAATGAATATCAGGAATGTGCAAATAAAGCCGGTGCAATTATAGATGCAATTATAAGAGCAAGGGAGGTGAACGGACGATGATACTTCTTATAGATAATTATGATAGCTTTTCATACAATTTGGTCCAGCTTCTAGGAGGAAATGAGGAGATAAAGGTCATAAGAAATGATGAAATGACCATTGAAGAAATAAGAAATTTATCACCTTCGCATATCGTTGTATCACCCGGACCGGGAAGACCATCTGATGCAGGCATAAGCGAAGAGGTAATCAAAACACTTGGAAAAGAAATACCAACACTTGGTGTTTGCCTTGGTCATCAAGCCATATGTGAAGTGTTTGGTGCAACAATAACTTATGCGAAGACATTAATGCATGGCAAACAGAGCACTGTATCTCTTGATAATGCATCAAAGCTATTCAAAGATATGACATCACATACAAGGGTGGCAAGATACCACTCGCTGGCAGCAGATGCAGCTACAATGCCTGAATGTCTCAAAATCACATCAATAGCAGACGATAATGAGATAATGGCAGTTGAACACACAACTTATCCAATATACGGACTTCAGTTCCATCCCGAATCCGTACTGACACCTGAAGGACAAACAATACTCGATAATTTTTTGAAAATATAGAAAGGTAAGGTACATTATTATGATTAAAGAAGCAATATACAAATTAGTAAACAACGAGGATTTAACTTATGAAATGGCAGAAACAGTAATGGATGAAATAATGAGTGGTGAAGCATCACAGGTGCATATAGGTGCTTACCTCACATCCCTTAGAATGAAAGGCGAAACAATTGAAGAAATAACAGCAAGTGCTGCTGGAATGAGAAAGCACTGTGTACGTTTACTTCACGATCAGGATGTTCTTGAAATTGTAGGAACAGGCGGTGACGAAGCCAACTCATTTAACATTTCAACCACCTCCTCAATTGTGGTATCAGCTTACGGAATACCAGTTGCAAAGCATGGTAATAGAAGTGTCTCAAGCAAATGTGGCGCAGCAGACGTACTTGAAGCATTAGGTGTAAAAATAACAATTGCTCCTGAGAGCAGCACCGAAATTCTTAACAAAATTGGTCTTTGCTTTATGTTTGCACAAACATATCACAATGCCATGAGATTTGTTGCACCGGTTAGAAAAGAGCTGGGAATCAGAACAATATTTAACATACTTGGACCACTTGGAAATCCTGCAGGTGCCTCATATCAGCTTCTTGGCGTATATGATGAAGCTCTCGTGAAGCCACTTGCTGAGGTTCTTGTAAACCTTGGTGTTAAGCGCGGAATGGTTGTATATGGACAGGACAAATTAGATGAAATTTCACTTAGTTCAAGTACCACCTGCTGTTCAATCAAGGATGGGGTTATCGAAAGCTTCGAACTCAATCCTGAAGATTTTGGATTTACCAAATGCAGCAAGGACGATCTTGTGGGCGGTGGTCCTGCTGAAAATGCTGAGATTCTTCGTGGCATTTTATCTGGAGACAAAGGACCTAAGAGAGATGCCGTAGTTCTTAATTCTGCTGCATGCATTTACATGATTGAAGATGACATTACATTTGCTCAGGCAGTAAAAAAGGCTCAAGACACTATTGATAGCGGCAAAGCCTTAGAGCAGCTTAACACATTTATTGAACTTTCAAATAAATATTAATATAGAATGGAGAGCATATGATACTAGATGAAATTGCAGCAAAAGCAAAACAGCGAGTTAAGGCGTATATGAATATTGTTCCCCCCGAAGATATGATTGACATGGCATTATCCTTCAACAGCCAGCTGGAGCCTTTTGCATTTGAAAAAGCACTGCGCCGTCCCGACATAAATTTTATATGTGAAGTCAAAAAAGCTTCTCCATCTAAGGGAATAATCACTGAACATTTTCCATATACAGACATTGCCATTGACTATGAAAATGCCGGTGCAGCCTGCATTTCGGTACTTACTGAACCATATTATTTTAAAGGTTCTGACAAGTATTTAACTGAAATTCGTGAACATGTAAATATTCCACTGCTTCGCAAGGATTTTGTAGTTGATGCCTATCAAATATATCAGGCAAAAGTATTAGGTGCCGACTGTGTGCTGCTAATCTGCTCCCTTCTGAACGCAGATACACTTCGCACATACATTTCCATATGTGATTCACTTGGGCTTTCAGCACTTGTTGAAGCCCATGATGAATCCGAGATTGCAATGTCCATCGATGCAGGTGCAAGAATAATAGGTGTCAACAACAGAAATCTTAAGGATTTTACAGTTAATGTAAATAATTCGACACAGCTTAGAAATCTTGTACCCGAAAATATTCTATTTGTTGCAGAGAGTGGCATCAAAACAGCGGCAGACATAAACATTCTTAGAACCGGCAAAGTTAACGCCGTTCTCATTGGCGAGACACTTATGAAATCTGAGAACAAGAAAAAAGCCCTTGCCAAGCTAAAGGGAACTCGCATAAAAATATGTGGACTTACTCGCGAGAAAGATATACACGTTGTTAACAAATATCTTCCTGATTATATAGGATTTGTATTTGCACCTGGAAGAAGGCATGTGTCAGATGAGCAGGCAGCAGCTTTCAAGGATATTCTCGATTCCAGAATCAGGGCAATAGGCGTATTTGTAAATGATTCACTTGAACATATTATCAGCTTGTGCCAAAATAATATAATTGATATGATACAATTGCATGGTCAGGAATCTGTGGAATTTATTTCCAAGCTAAAAGCTCAGGTAGCGCAGCCTATAATAAAAGCTCTTCCTGCAATATCTTCATCGGAGCTATCACGGGAGATGGGCAGCTTCAAGGCCGACTATATCCTTATAGACTCTATGGTTGACGGCAAATATGGTGGTACAGGCGAACGATTTGATTTAAATATTCTTCCCGCAAATACCCATGGACTATTTATAGCCGGCGGCATAGATAATGATAATGTACATGAAATTATCGAGCATACCTATCCTTACTGTATCGATGTCAGCAGCGGTGTTGAAACAGGCGGTTATAAGGATGAAAACAAAATTAAAGAGATTATTATGAAAGTGAGAGATTATCATGAATAAAAAAATTGGAAGATTTGGTGAATATGGCGGACAGTACATTCCCGAAACACTTATGACAGCCGTCAAAGAAGTAACAGACGCATATGAGCATTACAAGAATGACCCTGAGTTTGTTGCGGAGCTTGATGACCTAATGAAAAATTATGCCGGACGTCCTTCTTTACTATATTACGCTGAGAAAATGACAAAGGATCTTGGCGGCGCAAAGATTTATTTAAAACGCGAGGATTTAAATCACACGGGTTCACACAAAATAAACAACGTTCTTGGGCAGGTTCTTCTTGCAAAGAAAATGGGCAAAACAAGAGTAATTGCTGAGACTGGTGCCGGTCAGCATGGCGTTGCCACTGCAACTGCCGCTGCTCTTATGGACATGGAATGTGAAATTTTCATGGGTAAGGTTGACACCGACAGACAGGCTCTCAATGTATTTAGAATGGAGCTTCTTGGGGCAAAGGTTCACTCTGTAACAAGCGGAACAATGACACTTAAGGATGCTGTAAATGAGACAATGCGTGAATGGGCAAGCCGTATGGATGATACTTTGTATGTTCTCGGTTCAGTTATGGGTCCACACCCATTCCCTACCATAGTTCGTGATTTTCAAAGTGTAATTAGCAAAGAAATCAAGTCGCAGTTACAGGAAAAAGAGGGACGACTTCCAGATGCAATCATTGCATGTGTTGGTGGTGGAAGTAATGCAATGGGTGCATTTTATGAATTCATTCCGGACGCATCTGTAGAACTTATCGGTTGTGAGGCAGCAGGTCTTGGTGTTGATAATCCAAAGAATGCAGCAACAATTGCCAATGGATCAAAAGGTATTTTCCACGGAATGAAATCATTGTTCTGTCAGGATGAGTACGGACAGATTGCTCCTGTATATTCAATTTCTGCCGGTCTTGACTATCCGGGAATCGGACCGGAACATGCAATGCTGTATGAAACAGGACGTGCAAAATATGTTCCAATTACAGATGACGAGGCTGTTGCCGCATTTGAATACCTATCAAGAACTGAGGGAATTATTCCTGCCATTGAAAGTTCTCATGCCGTTGCATACGCAATGAAATATGCAAAGACTTTATCAAAGGACAAAATTGTTGTAATTAATATTTCAGGAAGAGGCGACAAGGATGTTGCCGCCATAGCAAGATATAGAGGAGTTGAAATTTATGAGTAGAATACAGAAAGCATTTGAGAATGAAAAAGCATTTATCGCATTTTTAACAGGTGGTGACCCTGACCTTGAAACTACAGAAAAGCTTATATACACAATGTCCGAGTCAGGTGCAGATTTAATCGAGATTGGAATACCATTTTCCGACCCGATTGCTGAAGGCCCTGTCATTCAGGAAGCAAACGAACGTGCCCTGGCACAAGGATGTACCACCGATAAGCTGTTTGACATGGTTGCACGTATTCGTGAGCATATAGAAACTCCACTTGTTTTTTTGACATACCTCAACCCTATCTACACCTATGGCTGCGATAAATTTATGGATAATTGCAAAAAATGTGGAATTGATGGTGTGATAGTGCCTGATTTGCCATATGAGGAAAAGGATGAGCTCCTTCCTTTCTGCAACAAATATGATATTGATTTAATTTCTCTCATCGCTCCAACCTCCCACGAGCGAATCAAAATGATTGCCTCCAGCGCCAAAGGATTTGTATATTGCGTATCCTCACTTGGTGTCACAGGTGTTAGAAGTGAAATCACAACAGACCTTGCATCAATGGTATCGCTTGTCAAAGAAGTAAATGATATTCCTTGTGCAATTGGTTTTGGTATATCCACCCCTGAGCAGGCAAAAACAATGTCTGAGTACGCTGACGGGGTAATCGTTGGAAGTGCTATTGTAAAAATCATTGCAGCTAACGGAAGAGATAGTATTAAACCGGTAGCTGAATATGTGGAGAGAATGAAAAAGAGTATTATAGATTAGTGAAATTCTTTGCTCAGTGCATACTAAAAATAATTAAAGGTGGCTTATCAATTGAGATGCGCCACCTTTATGATGTTATTATTTTGTTTTCATCGTTACTACTTTTGAATAGGTTCCATACACTTTTTTACCTGAAACCTTCTTATACGCTCTGACTTTATAGTAATAATTAGTTCCAGATTCTAAACTGCTGTCTGTAAATGATTTTGACTTAAGAGTCTTAATCTTCCTATATTTTCCATCCTTAGCTGTTGCACGATACACTTCATATCCTGTTGCACCTTTTACCTTGTTCCATGTCAGCTTGATTTTGGATGTGTATGTTGTTTTGCTCTGCTTTAGAGATGTAGTTCTGCCTGGCTCAATCTTAAATGTCTTCTTAACTGTTCCTGCATATTTTCCTTTGCCTTTAATAATTACCCTGGCTTTGCCTATGTTCTTATTATTTACATATGAAACAGTGTAATCAACGCCGCGCTTAAGAACCTTGGAACCACTTTTAACTGTTACAGATGGTCTTCTATTTGCTCCTGTATATTTTACCTCTGTGGATAATTTCACATTAACCGATGCGAAATTGTATCTGTATGGAAGTTCCATATCTTTCGCATATGTACAAGCTTCTGAGCCCTTATTACAAATGATATAGAATTTTTCGCTCATATCTATGAAATTTAAGATTTCTATATTTTTTACTGAATCAGGTATAACAACTGCTGTTAACCTACTACATCCATCAAATGCGAAGCTATCTATATTCTTCGTGCCTGATGGTATTTTCAATGTGCCCTTTTTACCCATTGGACACAGCTTTAAAGTACTTTTCTTCTTATTATATAGAACTCCATCTACTGATGAAAGATATTTGTTTGATGATGCTACACCTTGCATTCTGCCGGTTACTGTTGCATTGGCATTGTCAGTTGTAAACATTTTTAACTGGATTGAATTTGTCTCAAGAGCAATGTCGACCTCTGCCGGAGTTACAGTTACAGTACAAACAGCTTTCTTTCCGTTGTGTGCTGTCACTGATATTACTGCTGTTCCTTCCTTTAGTCCTGTGACTACTCCATTCTTGTCGACCTTTGCTATGGATGGGGATAAAGATAAATATTTCACTGATTTGTTTGTAGCATTTGATGGTGCTACAGTTGCTTTCAATGTTATCCTATGACCGGCAGGCATAGTTGCTTTCGTCATGTTAAGTGTCACTGCTGATGCCGGCACACTTACTTTTACCGTACACACTCTCTTGTAGGTCTTATTATTGTATGTCTTAACAGTGCAGGTTATCTGGGCTGTTCCTGCTCTTTTTCCTGTGATTTTACCATTCTTATCAACTGTCGCAACCTTTGTATTATTAGATACATAGGCTGTATTTGTGACTGTTGCGTTAGTTGGTGTAAATAATGCCTTTATTGTTTGGCTTTTGCCAGGGGTGAGATTTATGGATGTATTGGACAGCTTGTACTTCATAAGCTTAACACCCTTGTAAATTTTAATCGTTTTCTTAATTGTTGTCTTTTTGTTGCTTTTCCATGTTATTATACATTTGATTGTTGTTGTTCCAGTTCTTTTAGCTTTAACAGTTCCATGTTTACTAACTGTTGCCACCCTTTTATTGCTAGAGGTCCACTTTATGTTCTTGTACTTAACGGAAGAATCTGCTCTCTTAATCTTTAGCTTCAGTTTCTGACCTGTATAAAGCCTTCCTGACTTTTTAACCAGTGTTACCTTAGTTGTCGCTTTGGATGATGTTTTCTTCGATGCACCATAAATATTATTCGCCATGCTCCTCCACAAAATTTTAATTACTTTATTATAACATATAAAAGACCATTAGTTTCCACAAAATGTAATATTTTCGCACATTTTGATGTACTAATGGTCTAAAGTTTCCATTATATTTAGTTGTACGTCTTGCTTCTCACCGACACCTCATTAAGTGTTCCTTTTCCATATGTGAGACCTGCAAATACCTGCTCCCCATTCTTCATTACCGGACCTGATGTATCCTCATTGCTTACAATGGTAAATCCTACTTTCAGCTTGTTAAGAATGTCTGTTATCGTAGTAAGCTCACATGGTTGTTTCTTAACTATACCTTCTATAATGCATCTTTCTATGTACATATAAATGCTCATCAAATCACAGGATACCTTGTATGAAAAGTCAAGAGCTGATGACAAATCATTGAGGAACTGCTTGGCTTTTTTCAAATTAAATATAAATCCTTCCACGCTTCCGTCCTCATATTCCTTGCTCGCACTCTCTATGTAATTGATTATAATATCATATGTAATTACAACCAGTTCGCTCTTGGAGCTCTGGGTAATCCGCCTTGTAAATACATTCATCTCTTCCTTGGTCATATAGCTCCTCCAAATCTGTCATCGCTTAATAAGTCACATTACTGAAGCAGCTGCAGTACCTTTTCCGGCAGCTGGTTAGCCTGTGCAAGCATTGAAGTTCCAGCCTGCTGAATTACATTGTTCTGTGTATATGTTGTCATCTCTTCAGCCATATCCACATCCTGTATTCTCGATAATGCTGATGTCATATTCTCAGATGTAACATCAAGACTTGATACTGAATATTCCAGTCTGTTCTGATCTGCTCCAAGCTGTGACCTTACAAGGGATACTCGGTTGATAGCCTCGTCTATTCTTGTGATAGAGTCATTGCAGCCGTCTGTTGTAGTCATATCAAGTTTATCTATATTAAGACTCTCGCATGATACCTCTGGTATGCAAATTCCCATCGTCTGTCCTTCATTGGCTCCCAGCTGAATTGTCATTGAGCCTATATCCCACACTTCAATAGTGTAGTCACCCTGTGGCATGTTATTTTCATCCATGGTAAACATCATTTCGAAGCCATTCTCGTCTGTTATTGTAGCCTTATTGTCGTTGTAAGATACAATTGCCTTCGATGTAAATGGATCTCCAGGTGTTATTGTTCCGTCTACATCAACACTAATCTTATACTCTCCTGCAACGACATCATTTGTCATATATGAAACCTTGATTGAAGAGTCCAGCTTACCATCCTCATCAAGAGCATATGTTCTTCTCTGCATATCTCCGTTAAGTAATGAAGTATTATTGAATTCGGTATCGTTTGATATACGATCAACCTCTGTTCGTAAAGCCTTCACTTCCTCCATGATATTCTTTCTATCGTCATCGCTGTATGTATCACTTGCACCCTGTATTGCAAGTTCTCTCATTCTTTGCAGCATAGAATGAACTTCATTCAATGCTCCCTCAGCTGTCTGAGAAACCGATATTCCATCAGATGCATTCGAACTGGCACGATCAAGTCCTTTTATCTGTGCCCTCATCTTCTCAGATATTGCCATTCCTGCACTGTCATCCTTAGATGTGTTAATCTTATATCCTGATGAAAGTCTTCCAAGAGAAGCTGCTACATTTTTCTCTGTCTTTGATAACTGTCCACATGCAATATGTGCAGCCATATTAGTTCCTATTCTCATCTAATCATATCCTTTCAGTTTTGTGAGTTATTGTATTTATCGGTTGAATTCTTAGTTATCTTTAATGTTATAAATAAATGTTTTTGCTATTCTGTAAAGACTTCGTGATGAAATATCTGTTTCCGATTCTCCTGCTGCAAATATTCCTTCAGAAATATTCTTAACAATGCCTTTTTCAACGGATATCTCTCCGTAATCCTCCTCCATTGCAGCAATTGAATTTTCTGCAAGCTCCAAACCTGTTTTGCTGTCACTTAATACATTTGCACTTAGCCTGTCGTCTCGCTTTCTGAACTCAACAGCAATGCGTCCTGCATTTTCTGAATAAATATCAATGACTACTTTGCCCTTGTCATCTGATGCATTATTAAATGTTACTTTGATTGTGGATGTATCTCCATTTAATTCAATAGGAATATAGTAGGACTGCTTCTTTGACATTGATGACATGAGATTTATTACTCTGTTAAATTGTCTAAACTGCTTAACATTAAGCTTCTCTCCCTGACTTAGTAGTGTTTCTTTGGCTTCATCCAGCTTGTCGTCATATTCTTCATCGATATTTTCAATATCAATATTTTCAAATACTTCATTTAACTCTTCGTTATCCTTCTTTAGCTTAGACCAAATACCTCCAGGTGTATTCATAATGTATGAAGCTGCAAGCATATTGGATACAGTTATACCACTGTCAGAGCTCATGAGCATCTCAAGGCTTTCTTCACTTACATATCGCGCTGACTCTATATCTTCTAATCTTGTGCTCTGATACTCGTCTTCTGTATCTTCTTCACTTATGGCATCAGCAACCTGTTCAAGAGGCAGCTCGGTAATTTTATCTGTTCCAAGTGCCTTGACCTGTTTAGGTGATGTATAGTGCCATATCTTATCAACCATTCCATCATACATATTTTCAAAATATGACAGCTGCTCTGATAAATTATTTTCATTTATACTTACACTCTCTGTCAGACCAAGATTATCATCTACGGTTACCTGTGAGCCTGTGAAGCTGGTGTTCTTCAGAGCCCTGTAGAGATTCTTAAGTGTAACATCCTCTCCTGATTTCAGTACGGCTCCAATAGCTTTTCTGTCACCCTTTTCAATGGTGTTTATAAGCTTATACACTCCAATATATGCCGCGCGTTCTTCCTTTGTGATATCATTTGCTTTATCAAGCTTCCACAGATATCTGCTAAAACTTTCTGTTTCACCATAGCCTAAATCTTCATTAAGCTGAGTTATATTTTCATTAAGCTCCACAATATTGGTATCCAAAGGATTAATCTGCTTTTCTATTATATGTGCTGTTGTGGCAGGCGTGAAATTTCTAAACAGCTTTGATACCTGTTGGTCAAGACCTTGTATCTGTGTAATATTATCTGCCGTAAGCTCCATTGAATTGTATCCAAGTATTCTTACAGCTCTTCTTGCACTTTCTGTATCTTCTATCCCAAGCTCTTCAAGCACACCATATGATGAGTCAAATGCAGCTTTGATTGTATCACCTAAATCTGTTCTTACTTCAGTTCCCACCGCACTGTATAGGGTTTCGGCCTCTTCGTATTTGCCTGCAAGATTTATCCCTGCCTCGTTGATGTCATTCACTGTAAACTGTGCTTCACCTGATGCAACTTTACCCAGCACAGCACTTGGTACTGACTTCATTGTTTCCATCGCATCCAACACATCATTAAATAGCTGTGACTTTGTCTTGTCTATGCTATCAAAAAATACCTCTGTATTCTTTTCATCATATTCATCAAGCTGCACTGACAGCTCGTCAAATGGCATAACCTCGATTTTAATTCCATTTTTCATCATTGTAATGCATGCTTCAAAAGACATTTTTTGACGTATTTCCTGCAATTTATCTTTTACTGCCACAATTCTGTCATTATTTATCTTTTCTTTAATCTCTTCCACAGTAGGCGGAGTTTTAAGATTCAATATCGTAAGCTCTTTTCCACTTGATATAACTGCCTCTATCTGCTCCTCATCACCATTTTCAATGGCGTTAATAATGTCCTCTGCCATATATTTGTCCGGAACGTTTGATACTGCATTAGTATTAGCCTCATTCATTCCCAGGGCTACAGTTTTTGCAATATCCTTCATCCACTGCTCATCGCTTCTTCCTTCGATTTCAGTGTTCATTTCCATAGATTTAACAACATTCTGTGCAGTGAGCGATATTCCATGCTCTATTAGAAATCTTCCTTCATCAAGCATCTCTTCACTCACAGTCAGTCCTGCCTTCTCACATATAGCTTCAACCTGTGGCTTAAGCTCATTCCACTCGTCTTCACTTAATTTGCTAACATTACTTGAGGTGCCACTATGCTCAGCCATATATACATTCTCTATTGTTGGCTGCATTTCATTCTTTAGTAGATATGACTTAGTGTTGTCGTCTATATTCTTAAGCTCTCTCGCCATTTCAAGAGTCTGCATCTGATGCTTTGCTACATAAGCATTTCCCGTACTTCCTGTTATGTTCTCAAGGTCAGATGCTGAAATATCAGATACGTCACCTGTATAATTCTCGCAATGGGTAGCAAGCTCTATCTTAATCCTATCTGAAACAGTAACAACTCTTCCAAGTTCATCTTCTTCCGGTGTGATTCCAAGCTCCTCATACTTAGAAAAATCATCTGCCCCAATGTTCCTGGCAAGCTTGTTAATATTGTCTGAGGTCAGTGACATAGGGTCACTCTCATTTTGCTTTACTCTTGTGATTATCTGATCTTCAGCCAGGTTCTGTGCATTACTTATGGTGTATTCATCTGATATTTTTACATCAACAATACTTCCTGCACCATTATTAGGTGCAGGCTTATATGCTGATGTAATATTCTCGTTGCTATTTATGTTATTCATATTTACCTGCATTGTCTACCTCTACAATATATCTGTTATTTTTGATACATTGTATTTCGGCATTTAACATACAAAATATTACACCAATGCAGATTTCTTCTTCCATGCGCCTGAGATAAATCTTATCATAAATATTATTCCTCTTACATTTTCATCAATGGCCATGGCAATCCATATTCCCACAAGTCCATATCCCATCTTTATGCCAAATATATATGAAAGTGTTACAGCCGCGCCCCACTGAAAAATTACTCCAATTACAGTTGGTGCAATAACATCACCTACTGCTATGAGAACTTTGGTCATTGCAATATTTACAGACCTTCCTATTTCCAAAAAGAACTCAACAAACAATATCTGTTTTCCAAGGGACAGTACTTCCGGGTCATCCGTAAATATCCTTAATACATTGTCACTGTTTAAATACATTATGGATGTTATACTCAATGAAAAAATCAGTGAAATGACTACTGCCGACAATATCCTTCTGTGAATCTGTTCCCTTTTGCCTTCGCCTATCATATAACCGATTAGTATTTGCGCCGCCTGAGATATGGCTATGGAATATACATACGCAATATTGGCAAGTATGCTGCAGTATACCTTTGTGTTGATGACTGCAATACCTGCTGTTTTTCCAAGCGTGTTAATAAATTTCATTATATACATCTGTGATAAATTGTATGATGTCGATTCAAGACATGTTGGAATTCCAATCCATAATAGCTTTTTAAGTGAATGTAATCCCTTTTGCCCCACATAAATAAACGACATTTTGTCTGGAATCTTTTTCTTAAGAAAATACAGTGCAACTAAAAGTCCTGTCGTCTTACTTATGTTAGTGGATATTGCTGCACCTGTAAGTCCAAGTCGTGGTGCTAGGCCAATTCCATATATAAGTACTGCATTGCCCACCATATTCATAACATTCATAATAATTGATGCCACCATAACGCAGGTCGTGTGTGAATATGCCCTGAGAATTGCAGTAACATTCATATATAATCCCTGTACGACTATAAAGCTTCCTACGAGTATTAAATATGTTCTTGCTTCTTTCATCAAATGTGAAGGAAGGTCAATCATATTGAAAATGCCTCGACTTCCTATTGTAACTATAAGCGAAATTACAATACTGCATACCGCTATGAACATAGTAGAAACAGTTTGTACTTCTGATATTTTCTTTCTGTTATTCATTCCCAAATACTGTGAAATCAGTATTGTTGTAGCGCCACATGTGACACTTATTGCTATTATTGCGATATTCATGACCTGATTACAATTTCCAACAGCTGCAACAGAATCCTGAGAATACCTGCTAAGCATAATCTGATCCACATTTCCCACCAATAGCTGTAAAAACAATTCTACAAATATTGGCAGTGATAATGCGAATAGTCTCTTATTTTCTTTTATCATTTTATTTTCCTCATAAACTAAAATACCAGAGCGGATATATACATCTCATCATCCACTCTGGCCAAATACTATTTCTTTAAGCTTTTTCTTGGTTTCATATAAGGTGTTTTCATTATTATAGATTCCAAAGGTCTAAGCTTTATTTTTATTGAATACTCAAAATTGTCATGTGGTTCTTTGACTGCCTTGTACTTAACAGTTTCATTACCATCCACATCCTGAGAGCTTAAAATCACTTCGTATGTACCAAAATTAGGAACTCCAATAACATACTCATCTCTCTCCACCGGTGTAAAGTTACATGCAAAGCATAAACTATTATTGAAGGTGTCCGGTGCCTTTCTAATGAAGCTGAATACACTCATATCAGCATCGTTACAGTTAATCCATTCGAAGCATCCATATTCAGAAGATTCATATGCATGCATTGCAGGAACGTCCCTGTATATATGCAAAAGCTTCTTCATATATTTCTGTATATCTGCATGTAATGGTTCGTTTAATAAATACCAATCAAGACTCTTTGCCTCTGACCACTCGTTTATCTGACCAAATTCCTGACCCATAAACAGAAGTTTCTTACCCGGCTGACCAAACATAAAGCAATATGCTGTCTTTAGATTGGCTGCCTTGTCCTCCATCTCGCCCGGCATCTTTTGAAGCATTGAGCATTTCAGATGAACTACCTCATCGTGAGATAGCACTAAAACAAAATTCTCACTAAATGCATATGTCATATTGAACGTCATCTTATTATGATTGAATTTCTTGAAGTAAGGATCTAACTTGACATACTCAAGAAAATCATGCATCCATCCCATATTCCATTTGAATGTAAATCCAAGTCCGCCATCTTCCGGTGACTTTGTTATCTTAGGCCATGCTGTTGATTCTTCAGCTATTATATATGCTCTTGGGTCACGTGTGTTCATAATGCTGTTCAAATGCTTAAAGAACTCCATAGCTTCAAGATTTCCATTACCGCCGTATTTATTAGGTACCCATTCGCCAGCCTGACGTCCATAATCAAGATACAGCATAGATGCAACCGCATCTACACGAAGTCCGTCAATATGGAATTTCTCTATCCAAAAAAGTGCATTGGCTATAAGGAAATTTCTAACTTCATTCTTATCGTAATCGAATATCTTGGTTCCCCAATCACGCTGCTCACCTTTTCTAGGATCTGCATATTCGTAAGTAGGTGTTCCATCAAACATTGCAAGACCATGCTCATCCTTCGGAAAATGTGCCGGAACCCAATCGAGTATTACACTGATTCCATTCTGATGCATATAGTCCACAAAGTACATGAAATCCTTTGGTTCTCCATGTCTTGATGTTGGTGCATAATATCCGGTTACCTGATATCCCCACGAACCGTCAAATGGGTGCTCAGAAATACCCATAAGTTCAATATGTGTATATCCCATATCTTTAACATATGCCGCAAGGTCATGGGCAAGCTCTTTGTAGTTGCAAAAACCATCCTGGCTATATGTGTAATCCTTTTTCCATGAGCCCAAATGAACTTCATATATTGACATTGCACTGTCTATCTTGGATTCCTTGTCCTTCTTTTCAATCCATTGTTCATCATGCCATTCGTATCCGCTTATGTCAGTTACTTTCGACGCGTTACCCGGACGCATCTCTGCGTAATTTCCATATGGATCTGCCTTTAGATGAACCTGATGATCCTGACCCTCTACTGCAAACTTATATAAATCCCCTTCATGAACATCAGGAATAAATATCTCCCATATTCCTGATGTCTCGATAGCAGTCATAAAATGTCTGTATCTATCCCAATTGTTAAAGTCTCCAACAACACTTACAGCTACGGCATGTGGAGCCCATACAGCGAAATATGTTCCTTTAACATTATCCATTTCAGTAACATGTGCTCCAAGCTTTTCATATATCTCATAATGCGAGCCCTGTCCGAATAGATAACGATCTGTCTCTGTTATATAATTCATAGCATACATCCTTTCGTACCGTTTATTTGCCACACCACTAAAACTTTACCTTCTTAAATAATTAAGCTCTATTATAATTAATCAGACATCCGTCAAGAATTATTTCTCTTTCGTCATCTGTCATCTCCCCAAGCTTTAAATCGAACTCTACAAGTTCATCCTTAACAACATATGCCTTAATTGTTGTGGTTTTATCTTTAACTGCCTTGGCAATTTCCGGAACAAATATATAATCTCCATTAGCAAATGGCAGTTCATCCTTTTCAAATATGAATGGCAGCATTCCCCAGTTCATAAGATTTGAGCGGTATCTCTTAGTTGCATAACCCTTGGCAATATTTGCCCATCCACCAAGAACCTTCTGACAAGAAGCAGCCTGTTCTCTTGCTGAGCCATCCCCCGGCTTAACAGCATAAATTGTACTTCCGATACCAATGTTATTCTTATTAACATCAGGGTACGATTCCTTAATCTTATCCATAATTGGTTTCAGCTCATGGAAAGCCTCTGCAGGACAGTTTCCAGCTTCTCTTGCCTTCTCTGCCACCTGAACTTCCTTGGCACGTCCAACATATGCAGGATCTTTTCTTGAAAGAGTAAATTCTGCAAGTCCAAGAGGATTAGAACGGTATGACGATGTCTCTCCAGAAGGAATAAGCTCATCTGTTGTTGTAACAGGGTCATGTATTTCTGAAACCACCTTGAGAACTAAATTCTCTGTAAGTTCTGGCATCGCTGGCCAATCCTTAATATTAGGACCAAACTTGATCTCTGTATCAGGATCTGCTACTCCCTTACTGTCAAATACTCTGTTAGCATATATAGTCTTGTCAAAATGATATGTTGGATTAGTAAATTCAACATCCATATCTGTTGCTGCTGTAAGATATCCCTTATTAGCTGCTGTTGCAGCAATAGAGCGCGCATCCATAAGTGCAACTGAAGATATCTGTCCATTCTGCAGCTTAGAACCTTCTCTATTAGGGAAGTTTCTTGTAGAATGACGAATACTGAATGCATTGTTAGATGGTGTATCACCTGCACCAAAGCATGGTCCACAGAATGCTGTCTTAACGATTGCACCCGTTGCCATAAGATCTGCAAGTCTTCCATTTCTTGCAAGCTCAACATAAATAGGTGTACTTGCTGGATATACACTAAGTGTAAACTCATCAGAACCAATGCTCTTACCCTTAAGCAAATCAGCTGCTGCACATATATTTTCAAATCCACCGCCTGCACAGCCTGCAATAATTCCCTGATCTACATATAATTTTCCATTATGAACCTTGTCTGTAAGCTTGAAATCAACCTGGCCATCAAGACTAACAAGGGCTTTTTTCTCACAATCATGAAGTATATCCATAAGATTAGCATTGAGCTCTTCAATTGTATATGTGTTACTTGGATGGAATGGCATAGCTATCATTGGCTTAATTGTTGATAAATCAACATAAATCATACCATCATAGTATGCAACCTTACCCGGATTAAGTTCAGCATACTCTTCACTTCTACCATGAATATCGTAAAACTCCTTAATCTTATCATCTGTCTTCCAGATAGAAGAAAGACATGTTGTCTCTGTTGTCATTACGTCAACACCAATTCTGAAATCAGCGCTTAACTTGCTGACACCTGGTCCAACAAATTCCATTACCTTATTATTAACATATCCATTGGCAAATACAGCACCTATAATAGCAAGGGCAACATCCTGAGGTCCAACACCCTTCATAGGTTCGCCTGTCATATATACACCAACTACTCCCGGCATGTTAATATCGTATGTCTGCTTCAGAAGCTGCTTAACAAGCTCCGGTCCGCCTTCTCCCATTGCCATAGTACCAAGTGCTCCATAACGTGTGTGGGAATCAGAACCAAGTATCATCTTGCCACCACCCGCAAGCATCTCTCTTGCGAACTGATGAATAACAGCCTGATGTGGTGGTACATATATTCCACCATACTTCTTAGCACATGTAAGACCAAACATATGATCATCTTCATTAATTGTTCCGCCTACTGCACACAGACTGTTATGGCAGTTAGTTAATACATATGGTACAGGAAATTTCTCAAGTCCTGATGCTCTGGCTGTCTGAATAATTCCTACAAATGTAATATCATGGGATGTTAATTTATCAAATTTAATCTGTAGCTTGTCCATATTACCTGATGTATTATGTTTCTCAAGTATTGAATATGCCATTGTATTTCTGGCTGCTTCTTCCTGTGAAACAAATTCATTTCCAAGCTTATTTTTAAGAATAGCTTCTGCATCATTGCCTGCTTCGACTACTTCTGTTCCGTTCAGCAAATATGCTCCGCCGTTGCTTAATTCAATCATTTTGTGCCTCCTAAATATGAAATGTATAGATAATAATATTATACTTTTTTTACTCTTTTTATGCAATCACTTTATAGAATAAAACTGAATATTAGTCAATTACCTTATTAAATGTACTATATATACATTTTAAATATTTTATATGTAAATAGAAATATATTTCTGTTGAATATATCGACTAATTATGTTAATATATAGCAAAGCATTTTTCTATGAATTCAACAAAGGCATTCTGCCATCTAAATTAATCTAATAACATTTCAGAAAATCATTGCTTTTAATCACATTTTATAAGCAGGAGATTACTGGAATGCTCCTGCAGTAGTTTTACAGGAGGTAAGATAAATGAATAACAAGGAACTGTTGAACAGTGCACCTGCTACCGGTGAGACGGTCAACGTGGTACAGAATTTTAAGGACACAGTATTTCGAATGCTTTTTAGCGACAGAGAGAATCTGTTAGAGCTGTATAATGCAATGAATCACACCAGCTATGAGGACGTGTCGGAGCTAGAGATTGTGACGCTTGAGAATGCTGTTTATCTTGGATACAAGAATGATATCGCATTTATGATTAACAGCTGTCTCAACCTGTATGAGCATCAGTCAACCTATAACCCGAACATGCCGCTTAGAGATCTTATTTATGTATCCTGCGAATATCAGAAGCTTATTGTGAATAAGACTTTATATTCTTCGATGATACAGAAGATACCTACACCCAAATTCATTGTATTCTACAATGGTACAAAAGATATTTCGGACAGACAGATTCTTAAGCTGTCTGATGCATACGAGATTCCCCAGGATGACCCTGACCTTGAGCTTCGCGTGACTATGCTTGATATTAATGAGGGACATAATGTAGAATTGATGAAACAGTGTCGTACACTTGACCAGTATGCATATTATGTGGCTTTCGTGAGAAGATATGCACAGACAATGGATTTGTCTGAGGCTGTTAATTGTGCAGTAGACGAATGCATACAGAATGGAATTCTTGAAGAATTTCTTAGTAAAAATAAGGCGGAGGTAATCAGCATGAGTATCTTTGAATATGACAAGGAAAAGGAAGAAGCTAAGCTAAGAAAGGCCGAACGCGAATATTGGTACGAAGAAGGAATAGAACAAGGCTTAGAACAAGGCTTAGAGCAAGGCTTAGAACAAGGAATCTTAGCACATATACACCTTGCATTAAAATATAATCAGTCAATTGACACTATAATTAACGACATTTCAGAAGAACTTAATATTAGCGTCAATAAAATACGAGAAATATGGAAAAATAACTGCAATTAACTAAAGTCATTTGCCAATATACAGTCGCCAAAAGTGCCGATTTTCGTGCAGACACAAATCGCCGTACTTGGCTTGTTGTCTTATAAAAAGAAGGGACCTACTCAAAAATAAGTCTCTTCTTTTTTATTACTATTATTTATTTGTCTCTTCGCGCTTTTTTCCTAAAAATGCCACTGCACATCCACTGATAAACATTACTGTCAATGGAACAAATAACGAATTAGCATCTCCTGTCTCAGCTGCTTCTGCCAACTTATCAGTAGTTTCTGCTTCTGCTGCATCATCAGAATCTTCTGCTTCATCAGTATCATCTTCTATAACATCTTCTGAACCACCATCATCTATCGGCTGTTCATCTTCTCCTCCGATATCACCTGATTCCTCATCACTCTCAGTTATATCGGTTACATCTTCTGTTGATTCCTCTGTAGACTCATCTGTTGACTCTTCCGAAGATTCCTCTGTTTCTACTTTTTCCCATATTGCATATAATGTTATAGCATTTGTAACTGAAGCAGTTGCTGAACTTTCAGCTGTATTATATGTAATACCTGTAAGTACTGTAAGGTCGGCTGCTGTTGCCTGTTTTGGAATTGTTATTCCATCACCATTTTCAGAAGTATTCCAATTCTTAAATGTATAACCCTCTCGAGCCTGAGGATTTGCAAGTTTTACTGTAGAGCCTGTAACTACTGAAACGCTCTGCTCACTCTGAGACGAGCCATTTGCATTAAGCTTCACAGTATAGCTTACAGGAATCTCTTTAACTACCAATATATTTGTTGGATATAAATCAGCACCCATTATTTTAGTAAAATCAGTTTCTGTTATTCTTGTGCCTTCAATTGTAAGCTGTAATTGACCTGTAAGCTCACTTGCTGCAGTTACTTGCTTAAGTGTATATCCATGATTTCCTGCTGTATTCTCAGGCAGCGTATAAGAATAATAACTCTTTTGGTCCAAATTACTACCTTCTAAAGTAAGACTTAAATCACCGGGAGTAGTTATAAGTAATTCTCCATCCATATTAGTTAGAACAAAATGCGTTCCTGAACTGCTTCCATTAACAATACTATCACCTGAATACATAACAGTATTACCATCAAATGTTGTGTTTCCAACTTCATATTCCTGTGCAAATGCTGTAAATGAACAGCCAATAGTAAGACATACAGCCATAAATAAAGCTGCTAATCCTTTTAATCTCTTTTTCATATACGAATCTCCTTTTTTGACTTTTTTCTGCAATGATTATAGCACTTTTTTCATTTTAATGAAACCACTTTCATGAAAATCATATTTGTGACACCAAAATCATTTTATATAATTTTAAGAAATCTTTCGTTGCTTTATAGTTGTCCTTTTGCTATCCTATGACATATGACACAAAGACACAAAAAAAACACAATTAAGGAGGATTGAGTTATGGACATGAAAGACATCACACCATCTCAACGAAAAAAGATTATTATTGCTGTCGTCTGTATATTTGCTCTTATTTTTTTCGGCGCAAACTGCACATACGAAGTTAAAGAACAGGAACAGGCAGTACTTCTCACTCTCGGCAAGGCATCAACCGTATCAGAATCCGGTTTACACTTTAAAGTACCATTTATACAGAGCGTGAGGAAGGTTGACACAACAATACATGGTTTATCAATCGGCTATGACCAAAAGACACAGGAATCCATAGAAGAAGAATCTCTTATGATTACCTCCGACTACAATTTTGTAAATGTAGATTTCTTTTTAGAATACAAGGTATCTGATCCAATCAAGGCCGTTTACGCATCTGAAGACCCAACATTTATTTTGAAAAACATCGCTCAAAGCTGTATAAGAACAGTTATCGGCGGAACAGATGTTGACAGCGTCCTCACCACAGGAAAATATGAAGTTCAGTCAAAGGTTAAAGAAATGATTGATGCAAGACTTGAGGAAAACGACATTGGTATTGTTCTTTTGAACATAACAATACAGGATGCTGAACCTCCTACGACCGCAGTAATGGAAGCCTTCAAGGCTGTAGAAACAGCTAAGCAGGGCAAGGAAACAGCACTCAACAATGCTAATAAATATAAAAATGAGAAAATACCGGCTGCCAAGGCTGATGTAGATAAAATTCTCCAAAATGCCGAAGCTACAAAGCAAGACCGTATTAATGAAGCAAATGGTCAGGTTGCCAGATTTAATTCTATGTACAAGGAATACGTAAAATATCCTACAGTCACAAAACAGCGTATGTTCTACGAGGCTATGGAGGAAGTACTTCCATCTCTTAAGGTAGTCATCGACAGCGGTGACGGAAGTGTTCAAAAATTTCTTCCCATAGATTCCTTTACAGATTCTGCTTTAGCAGGTTCGACAAATAACACAGCAACAGACGAAGAATAAGTCTGAATGGAGATTAGTGTAAAAAATAAGTCTGAAAACCTGATTTTTTACACAACTATTTGTGCAGGAGCATCACAAATAGTATTTATGGCAGAATTGAAACCGCCTACGCGAATTTCAATTCGCCCTGTCGCAAAGATGCTCCAGAATGGAGATTACTATGAAAAAATACATTATAGCTGTAATAGCAGTTTTTGCTTTACTTATAGGTTATTCTTCCATCGTGGTTACATATGATGATGAATATAAATTAGTCAGACAGTTTGGTAAGGTTGACCGAGTTATTACAAAATCAGGAATAAGCTTCAAGATTCCATTTGTGGAAGCCGTTGACACAATTCCAAGAAACATACTAATATATGACGTACCAGCCTCTGATGTCATAACCAAAGACAAAAAGACAATGGTCGCTGATACTTACGTATTATGGAAAATAACTGACCCACTTAAATTTGCACAGACACTTAGCAACTCCACCTCAAATGCAGAGAGTCGTATTAATACTCTTGTATACAACTCACTAAAAAATGTCATCGGAAGCCTTTCACAGACCGATGTAATCAGTTCAAGAGACGGTGCACTAAGTTCAATGATAATGGACGGAATCGGAACATCCCTCACTGGATATGGAGTTAATCTTGTAAGTGTTGAAACTAAGCAGTTAGACCTTCCATATGACAACAAGGAAGCTGTTTATGAGCGAATGATTTCTGAAAGAGAGCAGATGGCTGCGCAATACAAGGCCGAAGGCGACTCTCAGTCCCAGATTATCAAGAATACAACTGACAAAGAAGTTTCCATTATGTTATCAGAAGCCCAAGCCACTGCAGAATCAACAATAGCTGAGGGCGAGGCACAATATATGAAAATATTATCAGCAGCCTACAAGGATGAAAACAAAAGTGAATTCTACTCATTTGTACGTTCTTTAGATGCCGCCAAGGCATCTCTTACAGGAGATAACAAAACATTAATATTATCAAAAGAATCACCACTTGCACAGATATTTTTAGGCAAGTAAAAAAAGTTTGGTGCGGATAGCGTAAAACTATCTGCATCAAACTTCTTTTATTTTTAGCTATTTAGCAATTACCTTGACTCCGGTTGACTTTTTAAAAAGCTTTTTATACGCCTTTAATTTGCTCTTCGGAACCTTGATAACCATATTTCTAGTTCCATGATTCTGAGCTGTCTTAACAGTTTTAAGCTTTGTGCTGTTAATTGTAATCACACATCCCTTTGCTGAGTGGCAGAACGCATGTCGACCAATTGACACAACTCCCTTGCCAATGGTAACTTTCTTCAAGGCCTTCATCTTATAAAATGCAAGATTTCCAATTGTCTTTACATTATCAGGTATAACAACCTGTTTTACAGAAGTACAACCATAAAATGCCTTAGTACCAATTTCCTTTACATTCTTTCCAATTACAATTTTTGTAATCTTCGTATTATTCTTGCAAAGATTAGCGGCAACACTTGTTACCTTGTAGGTCACTCCATTAACCTTTACAGTATCAGGAATTTTCAAGGTCTTTATATTCTTCTTCTCTGTCTTGAATTCTAAGGTATGACTTCCTGCAACAGCCGAGGTAACAACATATTTGTTTCCTGTTGTATCCTTAACCTCAGAACCCTTCTGAATTTTATCCTTGTACAGCGCTGTTACCTTAATAGGCTTTGCTGTCATTGTAAATGTAGTTGTACTGCTTGCGGCATTTGTAAGCTTTACACCTCCACTTACAACCAGCCACCTGTCAAATACCTTTCCAACAGGAGCTGCATCAGCCGAAATTCTTACTGTAGTATTGGCCGCATAAGCTCCATCTCCGTTTCCATAATCTACAATTACCGAATATGTTTTTACAGGTATCGCAACAACATAAGTAAATGTCATAACCTCAGAATTCTTCATTCCCTCCTTCACAGCAACTGCCTTGATAGTAGTAGAAATGCTCTTTCCCTCAATACCTGTTACACTAATCTTCTTGCCTGTATATTCCTTTGTTGCCGAACCGGCAGTAACCTTAGAGATATCAGGCTCACTTCCATATACTGTATAGTAAATATGTGCTCCCTCTGTTGCTGACACAAGTGCTACACTCTGATTTGATTTATATGTTCCTGTCTTAAGGCTAACGCTTGGATTCATAACAAATTGCGCCTCATTAACAGTTACAGAAACTGTAGTATTTTTCGGTGCATCAGTATTTTCCTCATTATAGCTTTCACCCATAGGATTATAGCTTATTGTGAATATGTAAGCAGTTTCGCTGGCATCCAGTGAATTAAGATACGTGCTTTTAAATGTAATGCTGCCTGCAATTCCATCGTTATCTGTCTGGACTACATAATCGGTACCTGCTTCCAATTCAGTGCTTCCATTATAAATAGTATTTACTGTATTACCATTCAAAACAACATTTGCTGTCAAGTCTGTGCCCACATCCTTAATAAATGTAAGTTCGTCAGTGTCAGCCTCGGCGTCTGTAAATATAACAACACCGTTAGAGTATAATTATTATTGGCAAGATTAGTAAAAAAATAAGGGAAGAAGG